>JAADIC010000173.1 GCA_013151535.1 Alphaproteobacteria bacterium
GGCCAGACCGGCATTCGCGACATTGCCAAACATGCCGGGATCAGCCTTGGAAACCTGTATAACCACTTCAAGGGCAAGGATGCGTTGATCGCCGAAATCGCGCGTCTGGAGAGTGTTGGATTGGCGGAAATCGTGGAAAAGGCAGGTGGAGTTGACGGTTGTTTTCAAGCACTTGAGATTTTTTCCAATGCGCTTCTGAAATATTCGGCAGGGTTTTACGAGGGTGTGCTGACCATCGAAATCACCGCCATGGCCCTGCGCAATCCGGCAATCGAGGGCTTGTTTGAGGATAATCGAAAGATGCTGATCGAGTGTCTGGATGACATTTTCAAACGCGGTCAGGTGCAGGGGAAAATCGCCCGCAATCTGGATCGGGCGAATACGGCCGAGATGGTTCTTGATCTGATCGAAGGCATGGGCCTCAGGATCGGGCTATCGGAAAAACGCCCGACCCGCAAACAGCGCGCGGCTCTGCATCACCTGCTGCGCCAGGCGGTCAGCCCGCCATCAACCGCGTAACCGCCTTGCCGGCTTTGCGGTAAGCCGCCTCCATATCCGCACCCGTAATCCGGCCATCGCGCACAATGCCGCGCCCTTCCACGAACACATCGCGCGCGGTGAACGGGCCGCACAGAACCAGTGCCGCCACCGGATCCCACGCGCCAGCAGCCTCAAGGCCCGACACGTCCCAAATCGCCAGATCGGCGCGTTTGCCAATTTCAAGCGAACCGCAATCGGGCCGGTTCAGAACCTGCGCGCCGCCAAGGGTAGCGATCTCAAGTGCCTCGCGCGCACTCATGGCGTCGGCACCGTTTTGCACCCTTTGCAACAACATCAACTGGCGCGCCTCGCTTAACAAATGCGCCGCGTCGTTGGAGGCCGAACCATCGACCCCAAGCCCGACATTCACGCCGCGATCACGCATCGCACGCACCGGCGCGATGCCCGAACCGAGCCGACAGTTTGAACACGGGCAATGAGCGACACCTGTTTTGGTGCGGGCGAACAGATCAATCTCGTCCACGCTTAGCTTCACGCAATGGGCGTGCCAGACATCATCACCGACCCAGCCCAGATCCTCGGCGTATTGACCGGGCAGGCAGCCGAATTTCTCCAGCGAATAGGCGATGTCTTCGTCGTTTTCGGCCAGATGGGTGTGCAACATCACCCCCTTGTCGCGCGCCAGAATGGCGGCGTCGCGCATCAATTCACGACTGACGGAAAACGGCGAGCATGGGGCTAGACCAACCCGCAACAGCGAACCCTCGCTGGCGTCGTGAAACTTGTCGATCACACGAATGCTGTCGTTCAGAATATCCGCCTCAATCTCGACCAGCGCATCGGGCGGCAGGCCACCATCGCTTTCGCCAATAGACATGGAGCCACGCGTGGGATGAAACCGCAGCCCAATTTCGGCGGCAGCGGCGATGGTGTCATCCAACGTCACACCGCCCGGATAAAGGTAAAGATGGTCAGAGGAGATGGTGCAGCCCGACAAAGCCAGCTCGGCCAAGCCGATCTGCGCCGACAAAAACATATCGTCCGGCGTCATGCGCGACCAGATCGGGTAAAGCGTTTGCAGCCAGCCAAACAAAAGCGCGTCCTGCCCGCCAGGGACCGCACGGGTCAGGGTCTGAAAAAGGTGATGGTGGGTGTTGATAAGGCCCGGCGTCACCACGCAGCCCGTCGCGTCAATCACATTATCCGCCGTGTCGGGCAAATCCGCGCCAACCGCCACAATCACCCCGTCGCGGGCAAACAGGCCGCCGCCCGCAAGCTCGGCCCGATCTGTGTTCATGGTCACCAGAACATCGGCGTTCTTAATCAGCAGGGTGGTCATTGCAGCGGCCTTCAGCTTTGGGCGGTTTCAAAAACCGATACCGCAAATTGCCCGGCTGTGCTTTCAAAAAAGCGTTGAAGCACCTGCGTTCAGCCGTCCACCAGCGCCAAGCCCGCAATAATCGCATCGGCATCGGCTTTGACATTGGTGGCAAACCCACCCTCGAATTCCGCCCATTCCTGTTCAAACTCGTCACGAAAGGCGATAATCACCGGAATGCCCAGCGCCATTGCCGCCTCAATCGCGCCGCGAAAACCGCGCCCTTCGGATTCAGCCTGCCCAAAACGGTTCAATATCAGAACACCGGTTTCCGGCCCCAGCGAGGCCTCGAGCTTATACGCCAAACCGGCCAAAGCGCGGCGATCAAGATGACATCCTTCTGCCAGCGCGCCACGGTTTTCGGTGATCGCATGGGCCACGCCCGTTGCCAGATCGCGCAGCCGCATCTGTCGGCAATCACAATCACCGTTCGGATCGCCCGCAACCTGCACCAGCCCTGAAACTGCCACACCGCGCGCCTTCAGCCGGGTTGCCACCTCGGCCAGAATATCGTCAACGGCTACACCGCGTTCAAAATATACGCCAACCAGCGTTGGATCGGGCTGTGTATCTTTCATAATCTGTGCTGTGACCTTGCTGATTGCGTTGCCATGCACCTGACTAGATAAATAGTAGACACGCCTGCATGATCCAAATCAATGAGGCTTCACAATTTCTATCCGGAAGTTGATTGTATGTTTCAATCCCGCTCGGCTAACAGGACGGGAAATAGGTACGAACAGGAGGCCAATATGAAAATCAAAGCCCTAACCCTCGCGCTAGCCGCGACTGCAACTCTTGGCGCTGGTGCGGCGCTGGCCGATCAACACGGCAACAAATTCGTCCACAGCCGCGAATATCAGGGGCAAGTTTACGTTATGTATCAGAACCACATGTCGCTTTATACTTACGGCAAGGACGAGGTCGGGATTTCCAATTGCACCGATGCATGTGCTGACACCTGGATCCCTGCCATCTTGAAGAAAAACGCCAAGCTGGGCAAAAGTTACAGCCTGATAAAGCGTATAGACGGCACCATGCAGGCTGCCTTTCGCGGCATGCCGCTTTACCTTTACGTTGGCGACAAGAAAATCGGCGACACCAAGGGGGATGGCGTTGGTGGTGTCTGGAAGCTGGCCAAACCTTAAGGCAGCGCTGGCTTTTTCCATCCGGCCCGCCTAATACATCCCTGTATTTGCAGGATGCCCAAACCGGCGTCTTGGCGGGAAAGGGACCACATGGCCAACCATCTTCACCAAAATGACCTGCCCGATGATCTGGACCTTGGGCCGGTCGTGGCGATTGATTGCGAAACCATGGGCCTGCATCCCCATCGTGATCGGCTTTGCGTGGTGCAGCTATCTTCTGGCGATGGTGATGCGCATCTCGTGCAAATCTCCCAGGATCAAACCGAGGCCCCGAACCTAACGCGCATGCTGGCTGATCCAGCGGTGCTGAAACTTTTCCATTTTGGCCGGTTTGATATCGCCGTCATGCTGCATCGCTTTGGCGTTGTCACCGCGCCGGTTTACTGCACCAAAATCGCTAGCAAACTTGTGCGCACCTATACCGACCGGCACGGATTGAAAAACCTGTTGCAGGAATTGCTGTCGATCGACATTTCCAAACAACAGCAGAGCAGTGATTGGGGGGCCAGGACCCTTTCAAAGGCCCAGATTGATTACGCCGCGTCGGATGTTTTGTATCTGCACCGGCTGAAAGAAAAGCTCGACGTGATGCTGATCCGCGAAGGGCGCATGGACACCGCACTTGCCTGTTACGATTTCCTGCCGCATCGGGCGGCGCTTGATCTGGCTGGCTGGCCTGAAATTGACATATTTTCACACTAAGCAAATATCATGAGCGATAAAGTCAAAACCAAAGATACCCTCAAGATCGGCCAACGCGTGATCCTGCGCGAGGCCGGGGCGCTGCAGATGCTGGGCGACAATCTGAACGGCGGCTTTTCCGAGGCGGTTGATCTGTTGCTGAACACCAAGGGGCGGGTGATCGTCTGTGGCATGGGCAAATCCGGCCATATCGCGCGCAAAATCGCCGCGACCTTCGCCAGCACCGGCACCCCGGCGCATTTTGTGCATCCGGCCGAGGCCAGCCATGGTGATCTCGGCATGATGGCGCAGGGTGATGTGGCGCTGATGCTGTCCAATTCCGGCGAAACGCCCGAGCTGGCCGATGTGATCGCCTATACCAGACGCTTCCAAATTCCGATGATCGGGGTTGCGGGGCGGGCTGGTTCGACCTTGCTGGTTCAGGCCGATGTGGCGATCTTGCTGCCCGAGGCACCCGAGGCGTGTGATACCGGCATCGTGCCGACAACATCAACCACCATGACCCTTGCGCTGGGCGATGCGATGGCGATTGCGCTGATGGAACAGCGCCAGTTCACGCCGGAAAACTTCCGCGATTTTCACCCCGGCGGCAAGCTGGGCGCGCGTCTGTCCAAGGTCGCTGACCTGATGCACAAAGGTGACGACCTGCCGTTGATTGCGCCCGACACCCCGATGAGCGAGGCCCTGTTGGTGATTAGCCAAAAAGGGTTTGGCGTCGCAGGCATCGTCAGGGACAACCGGCTTGTCGGCGTGATTACTGATGGCGATTTGCGCCGTCATATGGACGGTCTGCTGGATAAACGGGCCTCAGAGGTGATGACCGAAAACCCCAGCACGGTTTCACCCACCAGTCTGGCTGAAGAGGCTTTGGCCACCATGAACGCCCGCAAGATTACCACGCTGTTCGTCAGCGACCATGATAATTGCGTCAGCGGCATCCTTCACATCCACGATTGCCTGCGCGCCGGTGTTGGTTGAATGACCGCGCGCAACCTGACAACCCATTCCCGTCTTGTGGCCTGGACCAAGATCATCCTGCCGCTGGCGGCGCTGGCGATATTGTCGAGCCTGTTTCTGTTTTCCAAATCCAACAATCCGGGCAAGGGTGTGCGGCTGTTTGACGGTGATCTGGCCGAATTTGCCAGCAAAGAACGCATCACCAGACCGCGTTTTGCCGGGATGACGGTGGGCGGCGTCGCCATCCAGATTTCCGCCAAGGAGGCCAGCCCGCGCAGCACCGGCGGCCCAGCCTTTGATGCCACCGATCTGAATGCCAACATCGAAATGCCGGACGGGTCATTCGTGGATGTTGAAGCTGTGCGCGGCTCGATTGACTCATCCAACATGATGGCGGAACTGACGGGCGGCATCACGCTGGAAACTTCGGGTGGCTATGTGGCCAAGACCTTCGGGCTGGAATTTTCGCTGGATAAGCTCGACATCAAAAGTCAGGGCAAAATCACCGCGACCGGCCCGATTGGAACGGTTAGTGCGGGCCTGATGGAACTGCATTTGGCCGAACCCGTGACCGAGGGCGAACCCGCCAGTTATGATCTGGTGTTCAAAAACGGAATAAAACTGATATACACGCCTTGATAGGGCATAATGGGCGATATGAAGATGCGGGTTTTAACTAGGTTTGCAATGGTTTTGGCGGTGATGGCCACCGGTTCCGCGTCGTTTGCGCAATCAACAATTGTGCCGTTTGGTCAAGATGGCTACGACACCTCGCTGCCGGTTGAAATCGTGTCGGACAGTTTCACCGTCAATCAAGCCAACGGGACCGCCGAATTTGCCGGAAACGTGGTGGTCGGTCAGGGCGATATGCGCCTGTCGGCGGGTAAAATTCAGGTCGAATATGGCAGTGCTGCAGATGGCGCGGCGGGTAAGATCGGCCGCCTGATTGCCTCGGGCGGGGTGACGCTTGTGGTTGGCGGGCAAGCCGCCGAGGCTGAAACAGCGATCTATTCAATCAAGGACGGCAATATCGTTCTGAGCGGCAACGTGTTGATTACACAGGGTGAAAATGCGCTGGCTGGGCAGAAAATCACGATCAACCTTGAGGATGGCTCGGCCAGGGTTGAAGGCCGTGTCAAAACCATCTTCAAGGCCGGGGCCACGGAATGACCGACACGCCCGATCTGAAACTTGCAACAAACGGTGGCGGCCTGAAGGTCGTTAACCTTGGAAAATCCTATAAGCGCCGTCGCATCATCCACGATGTGACGCTGGAACTGAACCGCGGCGAGGTCGTCGCCCTGCTTGGCCCCAATGGCGCGGGTAAGACCACCTGTTTTTATGCGATTGCCGGGCTGGTCACGCCCGAATCCGGCAGCGTTTTTGTTGATGGGCAGGACGTAACCCTGCTGCCAATGTATCGCCGTGCCCGCCTTGGCATCGGTTATTTGCCGCAGGAAGCCTCGATCTTTCGCGGGCTTTCGGTTGAAGACAATATCAACGCCATCCTTGAGCAATGGGTGCCGGATCGCAAAAAACGCCACGAACGGCTGGAAGAATTGCTGGGCGAGTTCTCCATCGAACATTTACGCCGCGCCTCGGCCCTGACCTTGTCAGGAGGGGAGCGTCGCCGGGTGGAAATCGCCCGTTGTCTGGCCAGTGATCCGAAATATGTGCTGCTGGATGAACCTTTCGCCGGGGTTGATCCGATTGCCGTGGCCGACATTCGCAAACTGGTGGCCCAGCTCAAGGATCGCGGCATTGGTGTTTTAATCACCGACCACAACGTGCGCGAGACCCTCGGCATCGTCGATCGCGCCTATA
Organism: Alphaproteobacteria bacterium; assembly: GCA_013151535.1. GTDB lineage: Bacteria > Pseudomonadota > Alphaproteobacteria > Rhodobacterales > Rhodobacteraceae > UBA5972. The sequence goes on from JAADIC010000173.1 coordinate 6,511, forward strand.
TCCTGCATGAGGGGCATGTGCTGATGAGCGGCACTGCCGACGAGGTTGTGCGTGATGAAAATGTGCGGCGGGTCTATCTCGGCCAGAATTTCCGCATCATATAGGGCCGCGTCATGGCGATGAAACCCGGCCTACGCGTTCATCAGACCCAGCGTCTGACACTGACACCGGCCCTGCGCCAGTCGATTACGATTCTGGGCCTGTCATCCTCGGCGCTTGACGATCTTATTGCCCACGAGATCGAACAAAACCCGCTGATGATGCTGGAAAATGACAGGCAAAATAGCGGCCAAAATAGCGGCCAAAAGACCACTAAAGACAGCTTTCAATTTGCGACAGACACGGTAGCTGTTGAAACGTCACTGATCGAAAAATTGCACGCACAGATCACGATAGGCTCGGCCCCCGGAAAGGCGCAACAACTTGCGCTTTATCTGGCCGGGAACCTGACCGATCAGGGCTTTTTGGCCGATACACCCGAAACCATCACGACAGATCTTGGGCTTGATCCCGAGCTTGTAGATGCGGCCATCGGGATTGTTCAGTCTTGTGAACCAACCGGCATCGGCGCGTTTGGTTTGCGTCATTGCCTTGCGATGCAGCTTGCGGCCAGCCAACAAAAGCCTGAAGCCCAGCAGTTCATCCTTGAAAACCTTGACGATTTCGCAAGGCAGGATTGGGCGGCACTGGGCAAAACCACCGGATTGCCCAAAAATAAACTGCGCGAACTTGCGGATGTTTTGCGGACGCTAAACCCTTATCCCGCCGAAGAACTTGCGCCGCAAACCGTTGAATTCAGGCGCCCCGATGTCAAGGTCAGCGCCAACCGCCATGGTGGGTTTGATGTGGAACTGACCGGCTCGGTTGCGCCAGTTCTGCGCGTCGATCAGCCCTTGTTTGACACGACGGTTGCACACGATCCAACGGCGCAAAAATACCTCCAGAGCCATCTGGATCGCTCCAACGCCCTGATTCGCGCGATCGAGGCGCGCTCCAAAACCATACTGCTGGTATGCCAAAAGATCGTCGCCACCCAGCATGCCTTTTTCAGTGGCGGAAAGGCCAAACTCGTCCCGCAAACCCGCAAGAATCTGGCCGAGGCGCTTGATTTGCACCCCTCCACGATCTCGCGCGCGACGGCCAATAAATCACTGGAATGCCCATTTGGAATTTTTCCCCTTAAGTTTTTCTTTACCTCTTCACTGGAGTCTCTGGATGATGCCCCGGCGCGTTCAGCCTATGTGGTACAACAGGAGATCAGAAAACTGGTAAACGCTGAAACCCCCGAAAGAATCCTGTCGGATGAGCGGATAACAGCCCTACTCAGGCAAGCCGGTATTGACATCAGACGCCGGACAGTGGCCAAATACAGACAATGCCTGAACATACCGACTTCCGCTCAGCGTCGCAGATCAAAGAAGGTTCTTTGAGCGCGGCGCATTGTTTTTTGCGCCAGGCGGTGTTCACGGCAGATCGGGCCAGGCGGCCCATTTCCCCAAGAACAAAGAAGGAGACGTGATGCGTTATCAGGTCAGTGGCATACATATTGATATTGGCGACGCTCTGAAAGAGCATGTGGAAACGGAACTTGGCAGCGTGGTGCAGAAATACGCAGGCCGGCCGATCGAGGCGAATGTGGTATTTTCCAAGGATGCCACCGAATTCGTATGCGAGACCACCCTGCATCTTTCCACCGGCCTGACCGCCAAGGCCAGCGCCCATGCTTTTGATATTTATGAATGTTTCGATCAGTGCTGTGAAAAAATCGACAAGCAGATGCGCCGCTACAAGCGCCGGTTGAAAGACCACCACCGTGATCGTGAAAACCCTGTTGAATCTTTGATGGCTTCGGCTTATATCCTCGCCGGATCAAAGGACGAAACCGAAGAACACGAACCGGAAACCCTGCAACCGATCATCATCGCCGAGATGACGACCAAGATCAAATCCTTGTCCGTGGGCGAGGCGGTGATGCAGATGGAGCTCGATAACGCGCTGGTGCTTGTGTTTAAGAATGAACGTAATGACGGGTTGAATGTTGTATACAAACGGGAAGACGGCAATATCGGCTGGATTGACCCGACAGACGGCAAATAGACCCGCGACAAAGGAAAATTGACGGGGTTCAGAGGACAGGCTGAACTCCGTTGATCGGAACAATGAAAATGGAACTAGCGGATATCCTCAAGCCCGAGGCGGTGAAGTTTGTTGGCAAGGCCGTCAGCAAAAAGCGCCTGCTGCAAGACCTGTCCAGCCGTGCGGCGATGCTTTATGGCATTGATGGGGATATGGCGTTTGAGGCGCTGCAAGAGCGTGAAAGCCTTGGCCCGACCGGTGTTGGCGAAGGTGTCGCCCTGCCGCACGCGCGGGTTGAGGGGCTGGCGACCATCGCCGGATTATTCATGCGCCTTGAAAAACCAACCGATTACGATGCCGTGGATCGCCAGCCTGTCGATCTGATTTTTGCGCTGTTCGTGCCGGTTGAATCCGGCGTTGACCATCTGAAAGCGCTGGCTTGTGTTTCGCGACTGCTGCGCGATGGGGCGACCCGCGCCAAGTTACGCGCCAACGACGCAGAATCGACGCTTTATGCGATTTTGACCGAGGTTGCGGCGAATAAGGCAGCTTAAGATTTCCAATCGGAAAATCCGAAATTCAGGTAATCCCGCGTGTAAATATCCCTGACGCGTGATTCTATGTCAGCATCATAAATGTCCGACAGGTTGAACCGACGTTCTGTTTTGGCAGGCAGAGCGGCAACCGGCGCAAGCCCCAACAAACCTTCCAGATGCGCAAGGCCTGCGGCTAAATCTGCCTCGTGAATCACATGCGACGGGATCAGAACATGCGCCGCCCCGTCCAGACTGGCCGTCTGGCTGGCCCAGACCGGATCAATCCTCAGGCTGGTTTGATTGCCCAGATTGGATTTCAGGAACTTCAAAAACGCCAGAAACGCCTTTTTATGGGCAGCCAGATCATAGCCGGCACCATCGGAGTTCTTCTTGGGAACACCGACCTTGAATTGCCGGATCAAGGTCTCGCGAATGCCGCGATAGGCCCCTCGATCGGTTGACAATATCACATCACAAAACCCGAGATAGGCGCGCAAAACCGGATGGCGCAAAACCGTGATCGCCTTGAAACCGGCATTGTCCTTGCGCCATTGACGCAGCTCTTTCTGGTTCAACCCCTCGATCAGCCCGCCGTGACCCTCCAACCAGTCGCGCAGATTTTCAACCGGCCCGCCCTGTATCGGCATCACGATAATCGGGGCCTTTTCGCCCAGCGCGAATCGCGGCACACCCGCCCCGCGCCGGGGCTCAAAATTCGGGGTACGGGTAAGCCCCATGAAGTCTATGCGCGCCAACTCGGCCTTCATCTCGGCATGGTTCTCGACCTTGGATTTGATCGAGGCCGGGTTCTGCCGTTTCAGATCGCGATTGACCGCCTCGACCTGATGGGTTGATCCCAGAAACCGCGCAAGACCGTTCAGAACGTCCAGCGAATGCAGATCGTCATAGTTGATGTAAAACGCCGTTTGCCCGCTGGTTTGCAGCGCGTTCAGCAGCCTGATCTGAAACGCCTGTGTGGTCTCTAGGTGGGTGGTGAATTCCGCCGCATCAAATTTGATCGCCGCAGTTTTCTGGTGCTTGAGGTTGGTCAGCTTCCACTGCCCCGTCGCCGCCGCGATTTTGCGCGAAACGTAAGCATCGAGCACATTGCGGGTCAGGATAACTTTGCCACAGGCCGGATCGTTCAAACAATGCGCCAGTATCCGTGGATCATGGTCGTTGAAAAACCGAAAGCCCGGAATTTTGCCATCCTCGGCTATCGCCCCAAGCAGTTGAAACGGGTCTTTCTCCCGCGCTTTCAGGCTTACGCCGAACAGCGCGTCCTTTTTGGCACCACCGATGAAATGCGGATTGAACAGCTCTCCATGGCTACAGAGATCTGGAAACTGGTTGATATTCTGCTCCAGAAAGTTGGAGCCGGTGCGCATTTCTGCGAACACCACGAAATACTTGAAATCACCCGGCATCAGCGCACAACATAGGGCCGCGAGGCCGGTTTTTTACGCCCGGGCAGATCA
>JAADIC010000001.1 GCA_013151535.1 Alphaproteobacteria bacterium
GCGTTGATCGGCACAGCCCCGGCCCCTGCGAACCAGATGCCATAGAGGGCCTCAAGATATTGCGTGCGGTTACTCATGAAAATCGCCACGCGGTCGCCCTTGCCGATGCCGTACTGCGCCTGCAACGCCCCGCCAATGGCGGTGGCGCGGGCGGCGAAAACCTGGTAATCCGCCGCGACCTCTAGCCCTTTCAGTAAGGCAGGCGCATCGGGTTTCAGCCGCGCCGTGCGGAGCAACCATTCGGCGGGGTTCAATTCACCGCCTCGGCCTCAAGGATCGAACAGTAATTGGCCACGCCTGAGCCGCCCATATTGAACACACAACCAAGCGCCGCGCCTTCCTTTTGCATGGCCCCGGCCTCACCCGTAACCTGCGCCGCCGTCAGCGCGTGCATCGAAACACCCGTGGCCCCGACCGGATGGCCCTTGGCCTTCAAACCACCCGACAGATTGACCGGCAACGCGCCATCGGCGAACACCGTGCCCTCCAGAACAGCGCGCGCGCCCTGCCCTATCTTGGTCAGACCCATGGCTTCGTAAACCAGCAGTTCGGCGATGGTGAAACAATCATGCACCTCGGCGAAATCCAGATCGTTGACGGTGATGCCAGCCTCGGCATACGCGCGTGAAAACGCCGTGGCCGGGCCTTCAAATTTCAGGATGTCGCGCCTGGACATCGGCAGGAAATCGTTCACATGCACACCGGCACGAAACCTGACCGAGCGTTTGAAATCCGGGGCCATATCATCAGCCACCATCACCAAAGCTGCCGCACCGTCCGATATCAGCGAACAATCGGTCAGGCGCAGAGGGGCCGCGACCATCGGGTTCTTGTCGCTGACGGTGTTGCAAAACTCAAACCCCACATCCTTTTGCATCTGGGCCAGCGGGTTTTTGACCGCGTTGCTGTGGTTCTTGGCGGCAATCCGCGCAAGTATTCCGGATTTGTCGCCATTGACCTGAAAATAACTGTCAGCAAAGCGCGCAAAGGTTTGCGGGAAGGAAATGCCGCCCTCCTCGGGCTGATAGGCGGCGGTCATCAGGGCCTTGGTCACGTCTTTGGTGCTGTTATTGCTCATCTTTTCGACGCCGATCACCAGCACCACCCGCGCCTGGCCTGCACGAATGGCATTGCGCGCCGTGTAGACAGCCGCCGAGCCGGACGCGCAGGCGTTCTCCAGCCGCGTCGCCGGTTTGAAGCGCAGGTCAGGATCAATCTGGAGCGCGAGCGACGAGGCGAAACCATCGGGCACCATACCGGCATTATAGTGGCCGAGGTAAATCGCATCCACAGCGCCAGCGGTGATACCCGAATGTTCAATCGCCCCGTTCGCGGCATCCGCGATCAGCTCTTCCAGTGACTTGTCCAAACGGCCAAACGGGGTGTGGCCCCAGCCTACGATGCGTGCGTCCATGGGAGATTCCTTTGTTCTGTTTCACGCGACACTAGAATCCCGCGTTCATTCGTGCAATTCGTGAAATTACTAGGTTTAAGGGGGAGCATATGGAACAGATCGGCTTTGAGCACGCACCGATTGGCCTTGTGGTGGCGCGCAACCGGCGGATCGAGCGTTGCAACGCCCTGTTTTGCGAGATGTTCGGCTATACGCGGGCCGAGCTTGAGGGCCAGTCTTTGGCGATCCTTTACCCCTCAAAGGACGAATTTCAGCGCATCGGCACGCTGGGCACAAAGGCCATGCTGATCGACGGGCGTTATGACGACGAGCGGATCATGGCGCGCAAGGGCGGGCGGCTGTTCTGGTGTCGGGTGCGCGGCCAAAGCCTGACACCGGACGATCCTTTGGCGCATTCGGTCTGGAGCTGGGCGGATCTTTCGGAAAACCGCCCACTGATCCGCCTGTCACGGCGCGAGCGGCAAGTGGCGATGCTGTTATGCGAGGGCAAAACCAGCAAAGAGATCGCCCGCGATCTGGATATTTCGCCGCGCACGGTGGAAAGCCACCGCGCCAATATGATCGGTAAGCTGGGCGCGCGTAACAGCACCGATCTGGTTGTGCGCCTGACGGGGATGCCGGTTTAACGACAGGGCCGGATGGTTCGCGTTATCGCTGGTCGTTTCCGGCCCATGCTTCAATCATTCTGCCCCTTGAACTCTGCGCCAAGCGGCTCCATGATTTGGCCAAGGAATCGCCCGAAGCGGCGATCACACCGCCACTCAAGCAAAGGGTAAGTCATGCAATACGCCGCCCCCGAAACCACCGCCGAGGCCACGCGCCTTCTGGCTGACAGCCCGGGAACCGCCAGGGTTCTGGCGGGTGGGACCGACCTGCTGGTTCAGATGAAATTCGGCGGGCTTGCGCCTGATTTGCTGGTGGATATCAAGAATATCAAAGGCATGCGCGATGTCACGCCCGAGGATGGCGGCTTTCGCGTTGGCGCAGCGGTGTCAGGTGCTGAGATGGGCGAGCACAAGGCCATGCGCGCCCTGTGGCCCGGTGTGGTTGAAGCGGTTGAACTGATCGGTTCGACCCAGGTTCAGGGCCGCGCCACCATGGCCGGAAATCTGTGCAACGCTTCGCCTGCCGCTGACAGTGTGCCTGCGATGGTTGCGGCAAATGCGATTGCCCGGATTGCGGGGCCGGATGGGGAACGTGACTGCCCGGTGCAGGACATTCCCACCGCCCCCGGCAAGACCTCGCTGCAAAAGGGCGAGTTCATCACCTCGATCTTCTTCCCGGCGCGCCCCGACAATGCGTCCGACGCTTACCTGCGCTTCATTCCACGCACCGAAATGGACATCGCGGTGTGCTCCGCCGGTGTCAGCCTGACGCTGGATACGAACGGCACCTGCACCGATGCCCGCGTCTCGCTTGGCGCAGTTGCGGCCACGGTTCTGCTGGTGCAGGACGCGGCAAACGCCCTGATCGGCAGCAAGCTGGACGACAGCGCATTGGAGGCCCTGGGCGCGGCCTGCTCCGCTGCCTGCAACCCGATTGACGACAAGCGCGGCACCATTGAATTTCGCCGCGATGTGACGGCGGTTCTGGCCAAACGGGCCGCGAAAATCGCGCAATCGCGCGCCGGAGAGAGATCATGAAGAAACTTCACATCAACACCTCGATCAACGGCAACAGTGCTGAATTCCTGTGTGATCCTGACGCCACGCTTTTATCGGTCCTGCGCGATCAACTGAACCTGACCGGCGCGAAAGAAGGCTGCGGTTCGGGCGATTGCGGTGCTTGCAGCGTGACGGTGAATGGCCGCCTTGTCGCTTCGTGCCTTGTTCTGGCCGCCGAGGTTGAGGGGGCTGAAATCACCACCATCGAGGGCATGGCCGAGGGCGAGGTTTTGCATCCCCTCCAGAAGAAATTCTTAGAGCATGCGGCCCTGCAATGCGGCGTTTGCACACCGGGCATTCTGGTGGCGGCCAAGGCATTGCTGGAAAAGAACCCGGATCCGTCCGAGACCGAGGTGCGGTTCTGGCTGGCCGGAAATCTATGCCGCTGCACCGGATATGACAAGATAATCAACGCGGTAATGGATGCCGCGGCTGAAATGCGGGGGGCTTGAGACATGGCACTGGATCACGACACAAAACGCGATTTCAAGATCATCGGCACCCGGCCCCTGCGCCCCGATGGCATCGACAAGGTCACGGGGCGGGCGCAATATGGCGCGGATCAGTCGGCTGCTGGCATGCTGGTGGCCAAGATGCTGCGCAGCCCGCATGCGCATGCCAAAATCCTGTCGATTGACACCAAAGCTGCCGAGGCGCTGAGCGGCGTCAAAGCCATTATCACCGCCGCTGATTTCGGTGACATGCGCAAGGGCGAAGCGATGAACGTGCGCGATCACATCATGGCGCGTGACCGTGCGCTTTATGATGGTCACGGCGTGGCGGCGGTTGCTGCTATCAACGAGGCCACGGCCAAAGCCGCGCTTGCTTTGATAAAGGTCGAGTATGAAATCCTGCCGCATGTGACCGAAATTGCTGACGCAATGCGCCCCGACGCGCCTGTGGTCAATGCCGGTTTCGTGCAGGAAAACGCCCCCAAAGGTTACAGCGAAAACGTAGTGTCAGCGCATGAATTTGGCCACGGTGATCTTGCGGCTGGTTTTGCCAAAGCCGACAAGATCATTAGCCGCACGCTGAAAACTGCTGCCACCCATCAGGGCTATATTGAGCCACATGCCTGCCTTGCCTCCATGGGGCCGGATGGGCGCGGCGAGCTGTGGTGCTGCACCCAGGGGCAGTTTTACATCCGCACGCTTTGCGCTGAAATCCTTGGCATCGAGGAAAGCCAGTTGCGCGTCACCGCCAGTGAAATCGGCGGCGGCTTTGGCGGTAAAACCACCGCCTTTATCGAACCCGTGGCCCTGGTCCTGTCGCGCAAAGCTGGCCATCCGGTCAAGATGGTGATGGACCGCGAGGAGGTGTTCAAAGCCTCGGGGCCGACGGTATCCTCGGAAATCGACGTGAAAATCGGCATGACCAAAGATGGCCGCATCACTGCGGGTCAGGCCGAATTACGCTATCAGGGCGGGGCGTTTCCCAATATGACCAACTGGCTCGGGGCCCAATGCGCCTTTGCCGCCTATGATCTTGAGGCGGTCAATGCCATCGGCATCAACATCCTGACCAACCGCCCCAAACAGGCCGCTTATCGCGCGCCGGGTGCGCCGATGGCGATTTACGCGATCGAGGCAGTGGTGGATGAGTTATGCGAGGAACTTGACCTTGATCCACTGGACGTGCGCCTGAAAAACGCCGCGCGCAAGGGCACGAAATCCTCCTACGGGCCGACATTCGATGAAATCGGGCTGGTAGCCACGCTTGAGGCCGCGAAAATCCACCCGCATTACGCCGCCCCGCTTGGCCCCAATCAGGCCCGCGGATTGTCTTGCGGGTTCTGGTTCAACTTTGGTGGCAACACCTCGGTTTCGCTGGGCATCAACTTTGACGGCACGGTTGGTATCACCGAGGGCAATCCCGATATCGGCGGCTCACGCGCCTCGATCTCGATGATGGCGGCCGAGGAGCTGGGCATTCCTTACGACAAGGTGCGCACCATCGTCGCCGATACCAATTCCATCGGCCATAATGACGTGACCGACGGCAGCCGCGTAACATTTGCTGTCGGGCTGGCCACCATCAAGGCCGCGCGCGCAGCGATCAAGGAGATGTGTAAACGCGCCGCCAAAATGTGGGGCATCGATGAAGACGCGGTGATCTGGGAAGACGGTTACGCCAAACCCGCAGGCCAAAACGCGGGTGAGTTCGAGCCGCTGTCCTTGGCCAAAATCGCCCGAAAGTCTGCCAATACCGGCGGGCCGATTGCGGGTCATCACGAGGTCAATGCCGATGGCGCTGGCGTCAGTTTCGGCGTGCATCTGGTGGATGTTGAGGTTGATCCGGAAACCGGTTTCACCAAGGTCCTGCGCTATACAGTGTTTCAGGACGCTGGCAAGGCGATCCATCCCGATTATGTCGAAGGCCAGATGCAGGGCGGTGCGGTGCAGGGCATCGGCTGGGCGCTGAACGAGGAATATATCTACGGTGCGGACGGCAAGCTGCAAAATGCCGGCTTCCTTGATTATCGTATTCCGGTGGCCTCGGACTTGCCGAAAATCGACACGGTGATCCTTGAAATCCCCAATCCGGGGCATCCTTACGGGGTGCGCGGGGTTGGTGAAACCTCGATCGTGCCACCGCTGGCCGCCATTTCAAACGCGGTGTCACGCGCCATTGGTGTGCGCATGGATCAACTGCCGATGTCACCACCACGGGTGCTGAAAGCGATCAAAGGGGCAAAGGGCTAGGCCCGTGGTCAAGGTCGAAATCTGGGGATCGTTGCGCAACGCCACTGACGGGCAATCCCATGTGGAGGTGACGGGCGCGACCTTCAAGCAAATTCTGGATGCGCTGGCGCAGGATTATCCCGGCCTGCGCCCGCAGATTGAGCGCGGCGTGTCGCTGGCCATCGATGGCCAGATTTACAAGGAAAGCTGGTTCACACCAGTGCATCCCGACAGCGAAGTGGTGCTGATGCCGCTTATGGCAGGCGGATGATCCCGCCTTTCATTGTTCCTTAAATACTCAGAGGGCCCCAGCGCTTGCACAACATCTGCGGAGAAAATCTTTCCCGAAAGATTTTAAGGCGGAATAATTTTCGATAAAATTATTCGCACACCGCCTTGAATGAAACGCTTATCGTTCAGAAACCGAGAAGCCCTCAATTCCCGGCCAGCCCTCTCAGGATCGGGCAATCGGGCCGGTGATCCCCGGCACAGGCATCCACCAGCTCGGTCAGGGTGTTCTGCATCTCCAGCAATTCGCGCAGCTTGATGTTGATCTTCTCCAACTGCTGGCGGGCAATGCGTTTGACATCGGAACTTGCGCGACTCTGGTCCTCGTAAAGGGCCATCAGGGCGCGACATTCCTCGATGCTGAACCCCAGCGACCGCGCCCGCCCCAGAAACCGCAGCTTATGCAGATCGGTATCGGCAAAAGCCCGATAGCCGTTGAAATCCCGATCCGGTTTAATCAGGCCGATATCCTCATAATAGCGGATGGTTTTGGCCGGAAGGCCGGATTTTTCCGCAACGTTGCCGATATTCATCTAGGCCTCCGTTTTCGTGTTGAAGCGGCGCAGGCGCAGCGCGTTGGTCAGAACGAACACCGATGACAAAGCCATCGCCGCAGCCGCAAGGATTGGCGACAGTAACAGCCCGAATACCGGATACAGCACACCCGCCGCAACCGGAATCAGGATGGTGTTGTAACTGAAGGCCCAGAACAGGTTCTGGCGGATATTGCGCATGACCGAGCGTGACAGCTTAATGGCTTTGGAGGCCCCGGTCAACGCGCCTGACATCAGCACCACATCGGCGGTTTCAATCGCCACATCGGTGCCGGTGCCAATGGCGATCCCCACATCAGCCGAGGCCAGCGCAGGTGCGTCATTGATGCCATCGCCGACAAAGGCGATCTTGCCGTATTTTTCGCGCAACGCGTCAAGGGCGGCAACCTTGCCGTCAGGCAGCACCTCGGCCACCACCTCGTCGATGTTCAGCGCATCGGCCACCGCAGCGGCGGTTTTGGCGTTGTCACCGGTCAGCATCGCCACTTTCAAGCCCATGTCGTGGAACGCCTTGATCGCGGCTGGCGTGCTGTCCTTGACCGTATCGGCCACGGCCACCACGGCGGCGATTTTGCCGTCAATGGCGGCATAAAGCGGGGTTTTGCCCTCGCCCGCCAATTGTGTGCCCTTGGCGGTCAGATCGCCGGTTTCAATGCCCAGCAGATCCATATAGCGATCCGCCCCCACGGCCACGAGTTTGCCGTCAACCGTGGCGCTCGCACCATACCCGAGCTTGGCCTCAAAATCCGTCACCTTCAGCAATTTAAGCCCACGCTCCCTGGCCCCTGCCACAATGGCCGAAGCAATCGGATGTTCCGAGGATACCTCAAGCGAGGCGACCAACATCAGGGTTTCATCCTCGACAAAACCTTCACTGACATCAAAATCGGTCAGAACCGGTTTGCCTTCGGTCAGGGTGCCGGTCTTGTCCAGCGCCACAACGCCCACATCAGACAGGGCCTGAAGCGCATCACCCTTGCGAAACAGAACCCCCATTTCAGCCCCGCGCCCGGTGCCGACCATGATCGAGGTCGGCGTGGCCAGACCCATGGCACAGGGGCAGGCGATAATCAGAACCGCAACACCGGCCACCAAAGCATGCGCCAAGGATGGGCCAAACGCCAGCCAGACCAACACAGTCAGTGTGGCAATGCCCAGCACAATAGGGACAAAGATCAACGTAACTTTATCCACCAATGCCTGAATGGGCAGCTTGGCCCCCTGGGCCTCTTCGACCATGCGGATAATATTGGCCAGAACCGTATCGCCGCCCACCCGGGTGGCGCGGTAGGTGATTGAGCCGGTGGTGTTGATGGTGCCACCCGTAACCTCGTCACCTTCCTGACACTCAACCGGGATCGGCTCGCCGGTAATCATCGAAGCATCAATGAACGAGCGCCCCGACACGACCTCGCCGTCCACCGCAACACTTTCGCCGGGGCGCAGGTGCAGAACATCGCCGGTACGGATTTCGCCGATGTCCAGATCGACAACCTCGCCGTCACGTTCAACCCGCGCGGTTTTCGGGCGCAGGCCGACCAGATGGCGAATGGCCGAGCCAGTACGCCCCTTGGCGCGGGCCTCGAGCCAACGGCCAAACAGGATCAGGGT
>JAADIC010000225.1:0-8204 GCA_013151535.1 Alphaproteobacteria bacterium
CCATTTGGTGTAGTCTGAATTGTCCATTCTGGCCCCTGATAGTTAACAAGTTCACGGTTTGCCATGCGGGGAATATGCGTGCAAGGCCCGCAATGAGCGGAGATCACGAAGGCGAAAGGATAGGTATTTTGCCGTCCGGTTCAACTGCATTTTGAGCGGGATTGTCTGGGGGGGACGGTTTGTCCAAGTCATTTTGTTGGAGCAAAATCAGAAAACCGGCAGGCCGGTAGACTGGTGGACCGGTAAACCGATTGATTGGTAGACTGGCGGACCGATAGACCAGTGGACCGGTAAACCGGTAGACCGATAAACCGGTTTTCTAGTTTATTGCGCAAGCTCTTGATAATAAGTGACTTTTGGGAAGCTAGGTGCTGAATACCTCGATCATGCTGGTGGCTGGCGCGCGCAATGAGGGTATTATTTCGGTCCGTAAACAGCGTCTAGCCTCGTCCACAATACCTGACCCGCGCAGCCGCTCAGATTTCCGCAAATCTCGGTGCCTCACGGCTTGGCCTTTGAAAGATATGCGTGGTTGAGCGGATCAGGCAGATATGAAGGCCGAGGCTGCAACCGCTACGAGAACCCGCCTAACCGCTGAAACATCCGCCCGATGCCAGCCCGATCCACATTGGCAAACGCGATGCGCATCTGACGCTCGGCGCTGCCATCCCCACCCTTGGAGAGCGTCGGGGCGAACATTGTGCCGGGCAGCATCAGAACGCCCGCCTTTTGCACCAGCTCCCGCGCCACCTGATCGGAGGCGCGCGCAAACGGGTGCTCCATATAGGCGAAATAGGCACCCGATCCCAACAGCTTCCAGTCGGGCAGGGCGCGCATTCCCTCGTTGATCGCGGCGCGGCGATCCAGGATTTCAGCCCGCTCGCCCGCCAGCCACTGGCCAAGGTTTTGCATCCCGAACAACGCGCCGCGCTGGCCCAGTTGGTTCGGGCAGATGGTGACCGTGTCCAGGAATTTCTCGACCTCGGCCAGCCGCGCTCTTGCGGCCACCATCGCGCCGACGCGGTGGCCGGTCAGCCGATACGCCTTGGAGAACGAATAAAGCTGGATCAGCGTACCCGCCCAATCAGGATCATTAAACAGATCATGTGGTGCCGCGCTGCGGGCATCAAAATCGCGGTAGGTTTCATCGACGATCAGGGCAATGCCGCGCGCTTTCGCCAGATCGTAAAACGCCCGCACCAGTTCGGCCGGATATTCCGCCCCGGTGGGGTTGTTTGGCGTGACCAGCAGGATCGCTTTGACGCGACTGTCCAGCATGGCGGCGGCGCGGTCCACATCCGGCAGCATATTGGCCTCAACCGGCAGCAGGCGGCTTTCTATGCCGGACATATCAAGCCACATTTTGTGGTTGAAATACCAAGGTGTGGGGATCAACACCGCGTCCCCCGCCTTGGCCAGCGTCGCAATCGCCGCACAGAACGCCTGATTGCAGCCCGAGGTTATCGCCACTTGATCCGCAGCGATTTCGCCGCCATAAGCCTGCGACCACTGCCCGGCAACTTCGGCCCGCAAATCCGGCAAGCCCAGAACCGGGCCGTAAAGATGGCTTGCCGGCTCGTTCAATATCATTTCGGCCATGGCCTGGCGCATGGGGGCAGGGGGTGGTGCTGTCGGGGCGGCTTGGCTGACATTTATCAATGGTCGATCGGGTGGAAACGTGACCCCCTCAAGCCAGCGGCGGCTTTCCATCACCGGGGGTGCAAACGTCGCCAGAAAATCGGGGTTGGTCATGCTTGAAACCCTATCTGCCGATCAGCTCGGGCAGCCACAAAACAATGCCTGGAAAGGCGATCAACACGCCAACGGTGATTACATCGGCAACGAAAAACGGCGAGGCACCGCGAAACACGTCTTGCACCGAAATGTTCATCTTACCATCCTGCGCCACCCCGGCGACCACGAAACAGTTTAAGCCAATGGGCGGGGTAATCAACGCCAGTTCCGCCATTTTGACCACGATAATGCCAAACCAGATGCCAACCTGCGCACCCGACATACCCAACGCGCTGTCAGCGGCTGAAACATCAATGCCGCCATTCAGCGCAATCACCGCCGGATAGGTGACCGGCAGGGTCAGGATCATCATGCCAATGGCATCCATGAACATGCCCAAAATCGCGTAAGCGCCAAGGATCAGCAGCAGCGTCAGCATCGGCGATTGCTCCAGATTGCTGACCCAGTCGGCGAATGCTTTCGGCAGATTGGCGAAACCAAGGAAACGCACATAGATCAAAACACCCCAGATCATGGTGAAAATCATCACCGTCAGCTTGGCGCTTTCCATCAGCGCGCCGCGCAGATCGCGCCATTTCATGCCCTTCATGGTGGCCATAATCAGCACCACGAAGGCGCCCAAGGCACCGGCCTCGGTCGGGGTGGCCCAGCCGAAATAGATCGAATAGATGATGATGAAGACCACGAACAGGATCGGGGTCACACCGGGCAGCGATTGAAAGCGCTGTTTCCAGGTGAAGCCGGTCACCGGCGGCCCGAGGTTTTTGCGATATTTGGCCATGAAGATAATCAGAGCGGCATAGATCACGGCAGAAACTGCGCCGGGCAGGAAACCGGCCAATAACAGCTTGCCAACGCTTTCCTCAACGATAATCGCATAGATCACCAGAATGGCCGAGGGCGGAATAAGGCTGGCCAATGTGCCACCCGCCGCAACCACGCCAGCCGCGAACCGCTTGTCATAGCCGATTTTCAGCATTTCGGGGATGGCGATGCGGGCAAACACCGCCGATGTGGCCACAGACGCCCCCGAAACAGCGGCGAAACCGGCGGTAGCGAACACGGTAGCCACGCCAAGGCCACCGGGCAGCCAGCCAACCCAACGCTTGGCGGCCTCAAACAGCGCCTTGGTCAGACCGGCGTAATAGGCGAGGTAACCGATCAGGATAAAGGTCGGGATCAGCGACAAAACGTAAGTGGTGGATTTGGAGTTCGGCACCTGTCCGACAAGTTTCATGGCGGTTATCAAGCCGCGGTCAAAGCCCTGTTTTTGCATGAAAAACAGGCTGAGGCCCAAAAAGCCGATAAAGGCGGTGGCAAAGGCCACCCGCACCCCAATCAGCACCAGAACCACCATGACACCAGACAGCCAGAGCGCGACGTTAAACATATCCACGCCCGCCAGCAGGGCCTTCATATCGATGTATTCGTTCATAATCTAACTCACCGCCTCGGCTTCATGGGCGGCAAGAGAGGCCGCGTCCTGGATCAGGGGCACAGCCACGGGATGGGTCGCACCGGTTTTGAAGGCGCGCCCGAACCCCCAGATATGGAGCGCGAGCCGCAGCCACAAAACGCTGAGCGAAAACGGCACAACCAGTTTGGCAGGCCATAAAGGGATTGCAATGTCCATCGAGCTGTCGCGGCTGAACCAGGGGGCCGCCAAATCAAACGCGCGGTCAAAATGGTAATAACTGCCATAGATCAGAACCGAAACCAGCAGGATCATGAAGACCGAGGAAAACCACTCGGTCGCCCACAATACGCGCCCCTTGAGCTTGCCCACCAGCATATCCATACGGATATGGCCGCCCAGACGATGACAATAGGCGATCCCGAAAAACGCGAACACCGCCATGAATTGTTCGACCCAGTCGACAAAACCGGGCAGGGGGGCGTTGAAAAACTTGCGCGACAGCACATGCGCCACCGCCAGACAGACAAGGCCAAAAATCATCAGCCCGGCGATCAGGTTCATCACGCTCTCGAGTTTGAACAGGCCGCGATCAAGGCGCGATAACAGTGTTGCATCCGTCGCAACATTGGATGTGGACATTATGACCCCCGATTAAAAGACAACCGCCCCGAACAATGTCGGGGCGGTCAATTTTCAGCGCGCTTCGCTTACTTGCGCATATCGGCAAGGGTTGCCATCACCAGATCGTAAAGCTCTTGTGCGGGCAGGCCTTGTGCGGTCATGTCGGCGATCCACTTGTCACGGATCGGGTCAGCCGCCACCTTGCGAAATTCGGCCAGCTCGCTTTCGGCAATGGTGATTTTCTTCACACCTTTTTCTGCCAGAACCGTATCCCATTTGG
Source organism: Alphaproteobacteria bacterium (assembly GCA_013151535.1). GTDB lineage: Bacteria > Pseudomonadota > Alphaproteobacteria > Rhodobacterales > Rhodobacteraceae > UBA5972. The sequence goes on from JAADIC010000225.1 coordinate 4,074, forward strand.
CCAGAAGTTTCTTGTAATTATCGACGTAATACTGCACCGCCTCTTCGGTCGAGCCATCCAGCGCGGCCCGGTTTTCAGCCGACAGATCGTTATAGGCGTCAGTGTTAACCACAACCGGGCAGTTCACCGTGCCGGGGTTCAGGTTTTCTGTCCACCAATCGGCGATATCAATGGTGCGAAAGGCAAAATGCGCGTGCTGGGCGAAGGCCACCGTATCAACCACGCCACTTTCCATGGCGTTATAAGCCTCGGTCGCGGTGACCGATGTCGGCACCGCACCCACGGCCTTGAACGCCTGGCCAACACCGCCGGTTGCACGCACCCGCATGCCTTTGAATTTCGCCAGCGTGTCGCGCGGCTCACCTGTGCCGACGAGGTTATATTGCGGCATTGGGCTGGTCATCAGTAGCTTGGCATTCCAGCGCGCCAGATCGGCCTGAACCGCCGGATGGGCATAGACCGCGTTGGCCACGGCGACCTCTTCTTCCAGCGTGTTCACACCAAGGAATGGCAGTTCCAGAACGGTGATGGTCGGGTTCTTGTCGCGGTGATAGCCGGCACAGAACTGGGCCATTTCAAAGGCGCCAATGGAAATCCCGTCAAGGTTTTCCTTATTCTTGGACAGCCCACCATAAGAGATGTTCAGCTTGAACTCGCCCTTGGTCTTTTCGTCCAGCAATTCGGCCAGACGCTCCACATGTTCGGTGAAGGCGCGCCGCTTGCCCCACAGCGAAACATTCCAGGTGGTAACCTCGGTGGCCAAAGCCTCGCCCGCAAAGATCGTTGCGGTAGCGGCGACCGCCAGTGTTTTCCAGTTCATATTCATCATTCTCTCTCCCGTTGATGTGACTTGATGTGATTCTTGTTATTTGTGGCGGTCAATCTAGCGGCTTGGGTGGAAATTGAAACCGTTTGGTCAAATTATATGACCTGTTTCGCGCATGTGCCCGCTGAACGCCATATCCACCACCCGATCGGTACGCATCTGGGGGTGTCGCGGGTCAGATATTTTGGCTGAGGCTCTATTGGCGGAGAGACAGTCCGCCAATGCTTTTCCTTATCCTGTTGAAAATACTTATATATGTTTTACGGTAGATCAAATGTACCACATTATATACCACCGTGTGCCTCCCTTGTCGGTGGAGCGCGACTTTGATTTGAATTATCGAGTAACGTGACAGAACATCAATTTTGCCAAGTCTGTCGATATTCCATTTCAGATACTCCTCGATTCGACAAAAACGCTATAACTACCCAAGACCCACGATAATTCGCGGCCCTCTTCAAGCAAATTTTGGATTGGATACACATGCTTCCAACTACCCGTGTCGTGTATCTGGAAAACGATTCATCCTTTAAGTCACGATCTGGACGATACGAACGCTGAGACTGCGTACGGGCAAGACAACTAACTAATCAACGGTCTTCTGTAGTCATCAAATAGGTCCAATACAATTCAAACGATTAATGCAGTTTGCGTTGAGGCTAAGGACACGCGGCGGTTCAACTGCGAATTTGATCACTCGGTTTCGGGTCCTAGCTCATTCCGCCACCATGTTTCACAGTCGCCTCAAGATACGCTCCAAACCGATCTCGAAACTCTGGCCGCTTTAGGGCAAACGCAACTATCGCTTCGAGATATCCGGCTTTTGAACTGCAATCATAGTGATTGCCCTCAAATCGGTATCCATAGACATTGTTCTCTTGAACCGCCGCGGCATTGATTGCGTCGTGTAACTGGGTTTCTGCACCGACACTCGGCGTGCCGATAACTAAGGATCCCATCACACTTGGTGTCAAAATATACCGCCCGATCACGGCCGTACACGACGGTTCATCCGCAGCATCCGTTTTTTTGACCAGCCCTCGTACCGACACCAAACGATTCATGTCTTCTTTGATATCAAGAACCCCTAAGGCCGGTATCTGGTCACGCGGAACATCCATGACACCAACCATGTTTCCGCCAGTTTCAGTCCAGGCCTCGATCATCTGTTTTAGGCAAGGCTTATCGGCATCAATAACGTCGTCGGGCAACAAAACAGCAAAAGATTCATTCGCAATCAGTTGCTGGGCACAGGCAACCGCATGACCCAGCCCCCACAGTTCGCGCTGGCGGACAAAGGCGACAATCCCGCTTTCCATATCGGTTTGTCGCAAATCGGCCAGTAAATCGGCGCTACCCTTTTTGCGCAGCGCATTTACTAATTCTGGATCGTTGTCGAAGTAATCTTCTAACACACTATTGCTACCTGCAGTGACAAAAATGAGCTCCTTAATCCCGGCCGCCTGAGCTTCGTCCACCGCATATTGAATAAGCGGTCGATCAACCAACGGCAGAATTTCCTTCGGAATGGCTTTGGTAGCAGGAAGAAATCTGGCTCCCAGACCAGCGACCGGGAAAATGGCTTTGGTAACCCTTTTTCTCATTTTGAAAACCGTTGTGACAACCAATAGAAGGTGAAAACATGCATCACTTTTAAGTAGAAAACAACATTTTGATTTCTCTTTCTCGCGACCGATTCATAAAAGCCCACGTGGATTGAAGGTTAATGCCTAACGACATCGCCCGTGGGGTAGATTTGAGGAATGGCTAATGCAGGAACTTTGGTTCGCCGCATCTGCCAAGGAGTGAACATGGCGTTCATCGAACGGGAATTGGGAAAATCATTGCGAACTGACACCCGAAATTCAGTGGCTCAAAATCCCTATTGATCAAATGATTGCTTGCCAAACGAATTGATTCTGGACCATACTAACGCTTGGGGTTATTTGAGTGGTAATTTTTTTTACTTGGGGGTGTTTGGCAACTTTGCCAGGCTAGATTTGTAGTGTTCAGAGTGACAAGACCCAGTCTGATATTTTTTCTCCAGGTAAGCAGGCCGTGCGTTCTGCGATCTTGAGGGGTATTTTTTTGTGCAAAAGTATTTGATAAATCTTCCGCGCCAAGCAAAGCGCGCGATCCTGTTTTCAGTTGATATGGCGCTGGTATTGTTAAGCCTCTATGCAGCTTTTGCGCTGCGGTTTGGCACAGCGGTTGCGACTGATTACATAGATGAGTCGTGGGTTCTGTTTCCGCTTCTTTTCGCTGTCAGTGCGCCACTGGCACTGGCCTTGCGCATACCAAACGTCAAATTGAACGCATTTGAAAATAACGCGGTGATGCGTATTGGCCTGTTTGCCATCTCGCTGTCATTATCTGCCATGTTGCTGAGCTATGCTCTTGGGCTTGGCACGCCAAGATCGGTTCCGCTTATTCTGGGAATTGCTTTTTTTTTCGGTATAACCCTCTCGCGGTTGTTGGGGCATGGGCTTCTTTACGGGCTTCGCACACATAATAGGCAGGCGATTCCAGTCGCGGTCTATGGGGCAGGCGCCGCAGGCATTCAATTGGTATCGGCTTTACGCCAATCACGCGAAGTCCGGCCTGTGGTGTTTGTCGATGATAATCCAGCTTTGCGCGGAGTTTTGGTGGCCGGTCTCAAGGTTGAATCGCCAGACTCGCTGAGCGTTCTTGCGGATAGAGGTCGCATTAAACGGGTTCTTCTTGCAATCCCGTCAATGTCGGCAACTCGACGCGACAAGCTAATCACCAAGTTGCAAGATCTGGAATTGGAAGTTCAGGTTCTGCCTTCTTATGTGGATATGTTTGCGGGCAATGGCCCGGCGGATGATTTAAGAACCGTGTTGCCGGATGAATTGTTGGGCCGGGACAAAGTTAGTTTGGATATCCCTGACATTGCCAAAGCCTATGCCGGTCGGGTTGTGATGGTTACCGGGGCGGGCGGGTCCATCGGTTCGGAACTTTGTCGGCAACTCATCAATTGTGACCCCGTGCGGATTGTGCTTTTTGAGCAAAATGAATTCGGGTTGTATGAAATTGATCGCGAACTTCGCCCAATGGCGGAACTGGCTGGGATTGAGGTTATCACGCGGTTGGGTTCGGTGACCAACAAGGCCCGGGTTCAGGCTGTGATGGAAGGTGATGGTGTGGAAATTGTTATCCACGCGGCCGCCTATAAACATGTACCTTTGGTGGAGCACAATGAGCTGGAAGGTGCCAGGAACAACGTTATTGGTACACAGATCGTTGCCGAAACCGCGATCGAGTCGGGGCTTGAGCGGTTCATT
>JAADIC010000225.1:8317-9058 GCA_013151535.1 Alphaproteobacteria bacterium
TCGATGGTGCGATTTGGTAATGTGCTTGGGTCATCAGGCTCTGTTTTGCCACTGTTTCAGCAACAGATACAGGCCGGTGGGCCTGTGACCGTCACCCATCGAGACATCACGCGGTTCTTTATGACGATACCCGAGGCGGCCCGACTTGTTCTGCTGGCTGGCGCATTTTCAAGAGGTGGTGATGTGTTCGTTCTGGATATGGGTAAACCGGTGAAGATTTATGAGATCGCGCGTCGGATGATTACTTTGTCTGGACGATCGGTTCGGGATGTAGAAAATCCTAGTGGCGACGTCGAAATCGCTATTACGAAGTTGCGCCCAGGCGAGAAACTCTATGAGGAACTGCTGATTGACGATGAAAGCCTGCGGACAACGCCGCACGAAAAAATCCTGCGGGCTGAGGAAACCATGCTGTCACAAATCGAAGTGGCGGGTATGCTTAAGGAATTGCAGGTTTCATTGGCAGAAGGTGACAGTGACAGGCTTCGTGGACTGGTTTCGAGATGGGTGGAAGGTTTCCATCGGCAAGAAGGTGTGGCTTGAAGTATGGGGTGTACAGATTTTGGGCAAGGACAGACCAATGGCCGGTCGCGATATGAGCACTTCATATGATCCATGGTATTTGGTTCAGCTCAAGCCAAACGGATATACCCGCGCTGTCACGAATTTACATCGTCAAAATGTGAAGACATTTATGCCTCTGACCAGACGGCGCGCTGACAAAGGCATAGCTGCAGCCTC
>JAADIC010000279.1:0-1169 GCA_013151535.1 Alphaproteobacteria bacterium
GCGCGCCTTGACGGTGTGCTGGAACAAATCCTTGCCCAGCATGATTATCCCGACGCGGTCGAGGCGATGGTTGCCGAGGCTGCAATTCTAACCGCTTTGATCGGCCAAACCATTGATCTGAAATGGAAGTTAAGCCTGCAAATCCGTGGCGACGGCCCCTTGCGTATCATCGCGACCGACTATTACGGCCCCACCAAGGACGGCGCACCTGCCCGCATGCGCGCCTATGCCAGCTTTGATGCTGAACGTCTGGCCAAGGCCAAAGGTGATCCGTTTTCCCTGATTGGCAAGGGCATGTTCGCCATGCTGATCGATCAGGGTAAGGGGATGGAGCCTTATCAGGGTATCACGCCGCTTGCCGGTGGCTCGCTTGCGGCCTGTGCCGAGACCTATTTCGCCCAGTCCGAACAATTGCCAACCCGGTTTTCAATCGCCATGGGCAAGTCACAGGAACCGGGCGGGGCCGCGCATTGGCGCGCTGGTGGTGTGATGCTGCAACACATGCCCAAAGCCTCACCGCATGCGAACGCGGGTGCAACTGACCTGCTGCACGACGATGATGACAACTGGGCCCGCGTAAACCTGCATCTCAATACGGTCGAGGAGCTTGAACTGGTCGGCCCGCATGTGTCGCCAAGCGAGTTGCTGCATCGGCTGTTTCACGAAGAAAAACCGCGTGTCTTTGACAGCCAGCCGCTGACATTCGGCTGCACCTGCGGGCCGGACAAGGTGGTGCAGGCCATGTCGATCTATTCCGCCAAAGATATTGGCCACATGACCAATGACGCGGGTAAAGTTACCGCCGATTGCCAGTTTTGCGGCGCGCATTATGAGTTTGAGCCTGAAGCGCTGGGCTTTGAATCCACGAAAAAGCCCGAGAAAGAGGTAGAATAGTAAGGCCGATTGGGCCAAGTAAGGATCATGGATCACCTGAATACACTCGAAAATATCAACGCCATGCTGGCGCGTGGGGCGGATGATGGCTCGTCCGATTTTGACCTTAATCCTGAAATCATGGCCTCGTGGCCGGAAATGAAAAACCTGCGCCCGGCGGCGGTGCTGATCCCGCTGATTGAACGCGCCCACGGTCTGAATGTGATCCTGACCAAACGCGCCTCACATTTGAAACACCATCCCGGCCAGATCGCCTTTCCGGGTGGCAAGGTGGA
>JAADIC010000279.1:1200-3149 GCA_013151535.1 Alphaproteobacteria bacterium
CTGCGTGAGGCGCATGAAGAAATCGGCCTAAACCCCGATAACGTCGAGGTTCTGGGCCATCTGCCGTTCCATGAAACCGTCACCCATTTCCAGATCACCCCGATCATTGGCCGCGTCAAAAACCACTTCACGCCAAAACCTGAACCGGGCGAAGTTGCCGAGGTGTTCGAGGTTCCGCTGTCCCATCTGACCAATCCGGCGAATTATATCATCGAAGGGCGCTTCTGGGGCGGGGCCAAACGGCTTTATTACGTCGTGCCCTACGGCCCCTATTACATCTGGGGCGCCACCGCGCGCATGTTGCGGGGCTTTGCCGAAAGGCTGGCGCGATGAGGCGGCTTCAGGGCGATTGGCTGACAGACAAGGCAACGCAATCGGTGTTTTCGACGCTGCTAGACGGTGGTTTTCAGGCCTTTACAGTGGGCGGCTGTGTGCGCAATGAGCTGATGCATCACCCCGTCAATGACGTCGATTTCGCCACCGATGCCCGCCCGGAACAAGTTATGGAACTGGTGAAAAAGGCCGGTCTCAAGGCCATCCCCACCGGCCTTGAGCATGGCACGCTGACCCTTGTTTCCGGCGGCACGGGCTTTGAAGTCACGACATTCCGCAAGGATATTGAAACCGATGGCCGCCGCGCCAAAGTTGCCTTTGCCGACAACATGGAGACCGACGCGCACCGGCGTGATTTCAGCGTGATTTCACCATGAACGCGCTTTATGGCGATCTGAACGGGCAGGTTTTTGACCCGTTGGGTGGCTTGACCGACATCACCGCAAAACGCGTGCGGTTCATCGACAGCCCTAAGGATCGTATCCGCGAGGATTACCTGCGCATCCTGCGCTTCTTCCGGTTTCACGCGTGGTTTGGTGACCCCGCTGGCGGCATCGATGCCGAAGCTCTGGCCGCTTGTGCCATGCTGGCCGACGGGCTTGATGGCCTGTCAAAAGAACGCGTCGGCGCGGAAATGCGTAAGCTGTTGACCGCGCCCGATCCCGCCCCGAGCGTGGCCAGCATGGAGCAATCCGGCGTTTTGGCGCGGATGTTGCCGGGGGCGGCGTCAGCTTCGCTTGCGGTGCTGGTTCACCACGAAAACGCCTTTGGCATTACGCCATCTTGGACTAGGCGACTGGCCTGTCTGGGGGGAGAGGGCCAAGCCAAACGCCTGAGACTCAGCCGCGCCGAGGCAAAAACGCTGGCGCTTTATAAAACCAAAATCGGTGCCGCCGAAGGGTTGCCCGAACTGGCCTATCGCCACGGCCAAGTTGCTGCCGTCGATCTGGCCCTGCTGCGCGCAACACTTCTCAACACACAAATCCCCAAGGATTTGCAGGCCCTGACCGCCCACGCCGAGGCGCAAAAGTTCCCGGTCAGGGCCGCAGACATCACCACGGGCGAGGTTGGCCCTGCCCTTGGCGCGCGGCTCAAACATCTCGAAGACAAATGGGTTGCCTCGCAATTCACCCTCGATCGCGCCGCTCTTCTGGGTTGAGCCCGGTTCGCGCTTCCATCAATGGTTGATACCCCCTTGCATCCCGCCCACAAATAATGTTCTTCTGTGCGGCTTTGAACCCCGAACGCGAAATGCGAAACCATGCTCAAATTCTTTGAAAATCTGGTCGACCCTTACGAGGAATACGAGGATGCGGATACCCCGCCCGCAACCACCTTGTTCGCGTTTCTGAATGAATATCTGAAACCGCTGCGCAAGGTTCTGGTCTGGATCGTGATCCTGACCATAATCGTCGGGCTGATCGAAATCGGCCTGATCTTTTTCGCCGGTCGCATTGTCGATCAACTGGCTACCAGCAATCCGGCTGACTTTTTCAAGGATTACGGCACCGAGATGGCCCTGCTGGCGGCATTTGTTCTGATAATCCGCCCGTTGATCCAGACCTTGGATGCCGCCCTGCTGAACCAGTCGCTGATGCCGAATTTCGGCACCCTGA
>JAADIC010000163.1 GCA_013151535.1 Alphaproteobacteria bacterium
AAGGCAGCGCGCATCTGCTGGGGGGGTCGGACGCCATGCGCTTTCACGGCAATTTCCACGACCAGCATATGCAATTGTTTGGTGAGGGCGGCCGCTTGCTGGCTTCGGGCAGTCAGATTGTTTGGTTCAAGGAATAATTAGACGCCCTCGCGCGCCTTCAGCAATTCGGTCAGCCAATCGGGATCCATCTCGGGCACGCTGGACAACAACAACTGGGTATATTCGGGATAGGGTGGTTCCATGATTTCGGACTTGAGGCCCTGTTCCACCACCTTGCCTTGCAGCATCACCACGATCTCATCCGAGATCGCCTGAACCGTGGCGATATCGTGGGTGATGAAGATGTACGACACCCCGATATCCGTTTGCAATTTCAGCAGAAGTTGCAAAATCCCTTCCTGCACGATCTGATCCAGCGCCGATGTGACCTCGTCACAAATAATCAATTCGGGATTGGCCGCCAGCGCGCGCGCAATGCAGACCCGTTGTTTTTGGCCGCCCGACAGCTCTTCCGGCAGGCGATCCATGAAGCTCTCGTCAAGCTCGATCATTTCCAGAAGCTCAAGCACCTTGGCCTCTTGGTCCGCGCCCTTATGGCCGAAATAAAACTCCAAAGGTCGGCCGATGATGTCCTTGATGGTCTGGCGCGGGTTCATGGCGGTATCGGCCATTTGATAGATCATCTGGATCTTGCGCAATTGCTCCTTGCTGCGATCCTTGAGCCTGGGCGGCAGTTTTTCACCGTTAAACAGAACCTCGCCACGGTTTTGCGGCAGCAAGCCGGTGACCACCCGCGCCATTGTTGATTTACCGGACCCGGATTCCCCGACAATCGCCACGGTTTTGCCGCGCGGGATTTTGATGTTCACGTCATGCAGGACATTCTCGCCCTTGCCATACGCCGCATCCACCCCGTTGATTTCGATGATATTATCGTCGCTGGTTTGCGGCTCTTTATAAATCGAGCGGACTGACCACAGGGATTTGGTATACTCGTTCTCGGGTGCCGTCAGCATCTTGCGGGTCTCGGCCTCTTCCATCTCGACACCGTAACGCAGCACTTTGATCCGGTCCGCCATCTGCGCCACCACGGCCAGATCGTGGGTGATGTAAATCGCCGCCGTGTTGAAGCGTTCGACCGCGTCGCGCATGGCCGCCAACACGTTGACTTGGGTGGTCACGTCAAGCGCCGTGGTTGGCTCGTCAAAGATAATCAGATCGGGGCGCGAGGCCATGGCCATGGCTGTCATGGCGCGCTGAAGCTGCCCACCCGACACCTGATGCGGAAAGCGAAAGCCGATGTTTTCGGGGTCTGGCAATTGCATGGCGCGGTACAGGTCAATGGCGTCGGCCTGGGCCTCTTTCTCGCTGGTCTGGCCATTGCGGAGCGCGATTTCGATGGTCTGGTCGATCAGCTTATGGGCCGGATTGAACGCCGCTGCTGCCGATTGCGCAACGTAAGCGATGCGGGTGCCCCACAGCTTTTGCTTGTGCCGCTCGGGCATGCTGCGCAGCTCCATGCCGTCAAAATGAATTTCGCCCGAGGTCAGCCGACAGCCGGGCCGCACAAAGCCCATGGCCGCAAGGCCAAGTGTGGATTTACCAGCGCCGGATTCACCGATCAGGCCCAGAACCTCGCCGCGCCGCAAAGTCAGGTCGATCCCCTTGATGATCTCGTGCCAGCGCTCGTCGGAAAACCCGTCGATCACCACGTTTTTCATATCAAGCAGGATGTCGCCCTTGGTGCCGCGGTCGCGCTCGCTCATTCTTTCAATCCCGATGTTTTGTGCAGGAACCAGTCAACCACGAAGTTCACCGAAACCGTCAACAGCGCAATCGCCGCCGCTGGTATAAGCGGCGTGATCGCCCCCTTCAGGTCATATTTGGCAAACTGGATCAGCGAGGCGTTTTCTTTCACCATAGACCCCCAGTCAGCGGTGGGTGGCTGGATGCCGACGCCAAGGAACGACAGCGAGGCAATGGTCAGGAATACAAACGAGAACCGCAATCCGAATTCAGCCACCAAAGGCGGCAGGATATTGGGCAGAATTTCACGCCCCATGATCCAGCCGAGCTTTTCACCGCGCAGCTTGGCCGCCTCGACATAGTCCATCACCACCACATTCAGCGACACCGCGCGGGTCAACCGGAACACCCGCGTGCTGTCCAAGACCGCGATGATGATGATAAGGCCCCAGGTGCTTGAGCCAAAAATCGCCAGCAGCATCAGGGCGAAAATCAGGCCGGGAATGGCCATCAGCACGTTGACGACCATGGACAGAACCTGATCGATCCAGTTCTGGGTGATCGCCGCCATCAGGCCAAAACCGCCACCGATCAGAAACGACAGAAAGGTGGTGGCAAGCGCGATGCCGATGGTGTTGCGGGCACCGTAAATCAGCCGCGAAAAGAAATCGCGGCCAATCTGGTCGGTGCCAAGCCAGTGCTCGGCGCTCCAGGACGCGTAGGATTGCGCGAAAATCTCTGCCTCGCCGTAAGGCGCAATCAGGGGCGCGAACAAGGCGACAAAGCCATAGATCGAAACGATCAACATGCCGAAAATCGCCGTCGGCGGCGCTTTCTTCAGATCGATCCACATGCGTTGCAGGCGGCTGCGGCGCAAACGCACCATGCTGACCTCGCCAGCGGCGGAATATGTCTGTTTTTCTTCACTCATCTGGGATGCAACAACCTCGGGTTGGTGATGATGCCGATGATGTCGGCAATCAGGTTCAAGACGATATAGGTGGCGGCAAAGAACAGGGTGGCGGCCTGCACCACCGGCATATCGCGGGTGCGCACCGCATCAACCAGCAACTGGCCGACGCCGGGATAAATGAACACCGCTTCCACAATCACCACCCCAACCACCAGATAGGCAAGGTTGAACGCGATCACCGTGGCAATTGGTGCCCAGGCGTTCGGCAGGGCATGAAACAGGATGATCTTGGAGGCCGACACCCCCTTGAGGCGCGCCATTTCAATATACGGACTGGCCAGAAGGTTGATGATTGCAGCCCGGGTCATGCGCATCATGTGGGCGACAATCACCAGCGTCAGGGTCAGGGACGGCAAGGCGGTTTTATAGAGCTTTTCGCCGAACGCCATGTTTTCATTGATATTTGCCAGCGACGGGAACCACGGGTTGAGCGAGGCAAACAGCAGGATCAGGATATAGGCGACAAAAAACTCGGGCGTGGCGATGGTTGTCAGGGTAAAGACATTGACGATGCGGTCATAGATCGAGTTGCGATAAAGTGCCGCCGTCACCCCAAGGAACAACGCCAGAGGCACCGCGATCAGGGCCGTCATCGAGGCCAGAAACAACGTGTTTTTCAAACGCGGCGCGATCAGATCGACAACCGCCCGCGAACGGTCCACCCCGGACGAGCTTCGGCCCGAAAACGAGGTGCCGAAATCACCCTGAACCACGCCGCCGATCCAGTTGGCATAGCGCATATAGGCTGGCTGATCCAACCCCAGCTCACGGCGGAAGGCGGCCACGGTATCCTCGGTTGCGGCCTGTCCCAGAACGGCCTCGCCGAAATCACCCGGCAGAAGTTCGATCGAACTGAAAATAATCACCGAGACCACGAACAGGGTGAACAGGCCCAGTAACAAGCGCTGAAGAATGGTTCTGACAATAGGGTGCAATTGCCCCTCCTGTTTCAAGTCGCAAATCTCACGAGGGTGAAAGGAGAACGCTTTGCCAAGGCCAAAAACCTTGACGTTCATTCCAGCTATCGCGGCCCCCTGACCGGCCCGGTTTTGCCGGAGCCTTGTCGCAATTGGCTTTACGGTAGCGGATGATCTGCACAAGTAAAGTGTTTATTTATTACAGGCAAATGGCCGTACACGGCCCTATATCGCTTGGTTTCCAACAAATTTGATATTCATCGGCAAGCCGGACCGGCACGAACTTGCAGGTTGTCGTTTACTTGCGCGCACCCAAGCGAATTACGACCATCGTGTCGGCAATCACGACGTTATGTTGCGTAAGTCGTAAAAAACACTTGCCAAAAAGCGTGGTTTGCCCGCAAACTTTGAAGGTCCGGCGGGGAAAACCCCGCCCACCTTATTCCCCCGATACTCTGCCGGGGAGGATTGTTTGTGACAACAGGGAGATAAAATATGAGAAATATCAACAAACTTTCAAAGATGTATTCGCAAGGAGTGATCGACCGACGAACCTTCATGCAAGGCGCTATCGGCCTTGGCGTCACGATTTCGGCGGCATCTGTTCTGGCGGTTCAGGCCGAAGCAGCGGTGCCCAAGCAGGGTGGTTTTCTGCGGGTTGGCCACGGCCACGGCTCGACCACGGACTCGCTTGATCCGGGGACTTATGAAAACGGGTTCACAACCGGCGTCAGCTTTGGCACCAGCAATCACCTGACAGAAGTCGGCCAAGATGGCCAATTGATCCCCGAGCTTGCCGAGAGCTTTGAAGCCTCTGCCGATGCGGCGACCTGGCGGTTCAAACTGCGCCCCGGCGTGACGTTCAGCAACGGCAAATCGCTTACAACAGAGGATGTCATCGACAGCTTCAACTTCCACCGAGGCGACGACAGCAAATCAGCAGCCAAGGGTCTTTTGACCTCCGTGACCAACATTGAGGCCGATGGTGATACCGTTGTGTTCACATTGGAAAGCGGCAATGCGGATTTCCCGTATATTGTGTCTGATTACCACCTGAAAATCATGCCATCTGACGGTAACGGCAACGCGATATGGGCCGACAGCATCGGCACTGGCGGCTACATCCTGCAAAACTGGGAACCCGGCGTTCGGGCGGAATACACCCGCAACCCGAACTACTGGAAAGAAGGTGCGGCGCATGTGGACGAAATTCTGCAATTGTCCATCATTGACGTAACCGCACGTCAAAATGCGCTGATGAATGGCGAAGTGGATGCAATCGACCGGGTCGATGCGAAAACTGTCAACCTGATGGCCAAAGTTCCGACCATCGATATTGTCGAAGTGACGGGTACGCTGCATTACACCATGCCTATGCGGGTGGATGCGCCACCGTTTGACAATTATGATCTGCGCATGGCGATGAAATTGTCGGTGAAACGTCAGGAACTGGTGGATAAAATTCTGCTTGGTCACGGCGCGATTGGCAACGATCACCCGATCTCGACAGCCAACCGGTATCACAACGGCGATATGCCCCAGCGCGAGTTTGATGCAGACAAGGCGGCCTTCCACTATAAGAAGTCCGGCCATTCCGGCACCATTCAGCTTTCCTCGTCGGATGCGGCATTCGCGGGCGCTGTTGATGCGTCACAACTTGTCAAGGCATCAGCCGCCGAAGCCGGCATTGATATCGAAGTTGTGCGTGAGCCTACAGATGGCTATTGGTCCAATGTCTGGAACAAAAAGCCATGGTCCATGTCCTATTGGGGTGGTCGCCCTACTGAGGACTGGATGTTCTCGGCCGCTTACGTCAAGGACACTGAATGGAACGCAACCGCGTGGCGCACTGGTCCCTCGGCTGACAGGTTCAATGAACTTGTGGTTATGGCCCGTAAAGAGCTGGACGATAGCAAACGCCGTGCCATGTATTACGAAGCGCAAGTCTTGCTTAGTGATGATGGTGGTCTGATCGTTCCAATGTTCGCCAACTATATCATGGGTATTGGCAAACAGGTTGGCCATGCCGAAAAAATGGCGGCCAACTGGGATCTGGATGGGTCCAAATGGATGGAGCGCTGGTGGATCAAAAGTTGATCGCTGGTCCTAGAGCGAAACCAATCTATTCGGTTTCGGATATTCAGCCTCTGGCCCGAGGCAGCGTTTGTTTTTTCAAACGCGTTCGGGCCAGAGGCTGAATTCAAATGGATTGGATTTGCTCTAGCTGAACATAGAAACGGCGGCAGGTGATCCTGCCGCCGTTTTTTTGCGGTGATGTGCGGCTTTAATCGCTGGACATCAACTGGCTTTTCGCCTCGACCAGACATTCAACCATCTTGGCGCGAATGGTCGCCTCGTCAGCCTTGCCACCAAGATCACCCGAGACTTTGCGGTACACATCTTCATTGCCCGCCTCTTCAAAATCCGACTTGATAACCTCAACCGCATAGGCCGCGGCATCGTCACCATCCTTGCCCATCAATCCGGCGGCCCACAGGCCAAGCAGCTTGTTGGCGCGTGCATGCGCCTTGAACTGCATTGCTTCGTCATGGGCGAATTTGGCCTCAAAGCCGCTTTCGCGGTCGTCGAATGTTGTCATGTTTTCCTCCAAAGGTTTGGTTGGGCTTGCTGCCTATATGGCGATGAAATCGCGGTTTCGCAAGTCTTGGCCCCGGCTTTTGGCGCGACAGCTTGCCCCTGCCTGATACCGCCCATTGCCCCTGTGCACGTCTTTGCCTATAGAGTCGCCAAATAGCGGGCGGCACAATTTCCCCAGCCGATTCCCCCGCACGTTTCTCATTCGGAGACCCCCATGGCACGGCGCAAGAAAATTTATGAAGGCAAGGCAAAAATCCTGTTTGAAGGGCCGGAGCCCGGCACATTGGTGCAATATTTCAAGGATGACGCCACCGCGTTCAACGCCGAAAAGCGCGCCACCATCGAAGGCAAGGGCGTTCTGAACAACCGCATGTCCGAACATTTCATGACCGGGCTCAATACCATCGGCGTGCCGACCCATTTCATCAAGCGCCTGAATATGCGCGAGCAGTTGATAAAATCGGTCGAGATTATCCCGCTCGAAGTCATCGTGCGCAATGTCGCCGCTGGCTCGATCAGTAAACGCCTTGGCATTGAGGAGGGCACGCCCCTGCCCCGCCCGATCGTTGAATTCAGCTATAAGGACGACGCGTTGGGGGATCCGTTGGTGACCGAAGAATATATCATCGCTTTTGGCTGGGCCAGCCAGCAGGATCTGGATGATATCGTGGCGCTGGCCCTGCGCGTCAACGATTTCATGTCCGGCATCATGTACGGCGTCGGCATAAGGCTGGTGGATTTCAAGATCGAGGTCGGGCGGGTCTATGACGGCGACTATCAGCGTTTGATCGTGGCCGATGAAATCTCGCCCGATAGCTGCCGCCTGTGGGATCTGAAAACCGGCGAAAAGCTGGATAAAGACGTATTCCGCCGCGATCTCGGCAATCTGGCGGATGCTTATACCGAGGTCGCCAACCGGCTTGGGCTGATGCCCAAAAACGTTGGTAACGGTACTGGTCCGACATTAGTTAGCTAGGATAACCTCATGAAAATACGCGTTTTTGTCACGTTGAAACCCGGTGTGCTTGACCCGCAGGGGGCGGCGATCAAACATTCATTGGGCGCGCTTGGATTTGACGGAATCGGTGATGTGCGGCAAGGCAAGGTGATCGAGATCGATCTGGCCGAAACCGACCCTGACAAAGCCCGCACCCAAGCCAGCCAGATGTGTGACAAGCTGTTGGCCAACACGGTGATTGAAAACTATTCGCTGGAAATTCTTTCATGAAATCCGCAATCATCGTTTTCCCCGGCTCAAATTGTGATCGCGATCTGGCGGTGGCGTTTGAAAGCATGGGTGGGCACAAACCGGCCATGGTCTGGCACAAGGAAAGCACGTTGCCGGGCGGGTTGGATGTGATCGGCATCCCTGGTGGTTTCTCCTTTGGCGATTATCTGCGCTGTGGCGCGATTGCCGCGCGCTCGCCCATTTGTCGTGCGGTTGTCGATTTTGCCCATCGCGGCGGCCATGTTCTGGGCATCTGCAACGGCTTTCAGGTTCTGACTGAAACCGGCGTTCTGCCGGGTGCATTGATGCGCAATTCCGGCCTTAAGTTCGTCTGCAAAGACGTTGATCTTGTTGTCAAAACCACGGGCAGCGCCTTCACGAATAGCTATACTGAAGGCCAGAGGATCCGCATCCCCGTCGCCCATCACGACGGTAATTATGTGGCAGGTGGTGATCTGGTCAACCAGTTGCAAAGCGAAGACCGCATCGCTTTCACTTACACAAAAAACCCCAATGGCTCGACCGCCGATATTGCCGGTATTCTGTCTGAGAACCGCCGGGTTCTGGGCATGATGCCCCATCCCGAGCGTCTGAATGACAAAGCCC
>JAADIC010000081.1 GCA_013151535.1 Alphaproteobacteria bacterium
TCGCAACCGTGCTGGAAAACAGTGATGGCGTCGATCAGGGGCGTTTGGCGCAGGAGTTGGCGATTCTTGCGGTCAAGGCGGATGTGACCGAAGAAATCGACCGGTTGCGCGCCCATATTGACGCTGCCGCCGACTTGCTGGTGGCCGATGGCGCTGTCGGGCGCAAGTTCGATTTTCTGATGCAGGAGTTCAACCGCGAGGCCAATACGCTGTGTTCCAAATCCGGTTCGACGGATTTAACGCGGATCGGCCTTGACTTGAAAACCGTGATCGACCAGATGCGCGAGCAGGTGCAGAATGTCGAATAAAGACACGCGCAGCGGGCTGCTGATAATCCTGTCCTCGCCCTCGGGCGCGGGTAAATCAACCTTGGCCAAACGGCTGATGGAATGGGACACGGATTTGCGGTTTTCGGTCTCCGCAACAACCCGCGCGCCGCGTAAAGGCGAGGTTGACGGGCGGGAATATTATTTCAAAAGCCGCGACGCGTTCCAGAAAATGGTCGCGGGCGGCGACATGCTGGAACATGCGGAAGTGTTCGGCAATCTATATGGCTCACCCCAAGCGCCGGTTCAGGCGGCAATCCGATCAGGGCGCGACGTGCTGTTTGACATTGACTGGCAGGGTGGCCAGCAGATCACCAACTCGGCCCTGAAAGAGGCGGTGGTGTCGATTTTCATCCTGCCGCCCTCGATTGCTGAACTGGAGCGCCGCCTGAACGCGCGCGGTCAGGATGGCGCCGAAATCATCGCCAGCCGCATGACCAAATCGCAAAACGAGATCAGCCATTGGGCGGAATATGATTACGTTCTGATTAATGACGATCTGGAAGAATGCGCACGCCGCCTGAAAACCATCCTGAAGGCCGAGCGCCTGAAACGCATCCGCCGGCCTGATCTGGTCGATCATGTGCGCGCCCTGAACACGGAATTCGCGGGAAATTTGAAATGACGCTTTATCGCTTTGCCGGCCACGCGCCGGAGCTGCCGGAAAACGGCGATTGCTGGATCGCGCCCGGCGCCCATGTGATCGGCAAAGTGCGCATTGCTGCCGGTGTCGGCATCTGGTTCGGGGCCACCATTCGCGGCGATAACGAGCTGATCGACATCGGCGAAGGCACCAATATTCAGGAGGCCTGCGTCATGCACACCGATATCGGTTTTCCGCTAAGTGTCGGGAAAAACTGCACAATCGGCCATAAGGCGCTGCTGCACGGCTGCACCATTGGCGACAATTCACTTGTCGGCATGGGGGCGATGGTGATGAACGGCGCGGTGATCGGCAAGAATTGTCTGATCGGGGCCGGAGCACTTGTGACCGAGGGCAAGGTGATCCCGGATGGCGCACTTGTCATGGGGGTGCCTGCGAAAGTGGTGCGCGAACTGGATGGGGCAATGATCGACGGGCTTGGCCTGTCAGCGCATTTCTATCAGGGCAATATGCGGGAATTTCGCGACGGGCTTGAGGAGATCTAAAGCCGGATCGAAATCGCCTTGTCCGACATTTCAAGCACAAGCGCCGGTTTGCGCCATTGGGACAGCATGGCCAGCATGCCAAATTGTACCCGCGCAGCCACAAGTTCACCGTCAAAATCCTGCCCTTCCAGCAAGGCCCAATGATCGGCCTGCAAGCGCAGCTTTTCGGCGTTTGTGGCGATCACCCAGCTTGAACCGTCAATCGAAACCGAGATTTCGCCGCCATAGGGCAGGGCGGTCTCTAAGCATTGGATGGCCAGAAACACCAGCTTGATATCGCGCCGCTGGGCCTCGCGCAGGGGGTGCCAGACCAGATCAATGCGACGGCTGGCGAAATAATCCCTGAGGATTGACAGGATTTCACCCTGCGCCAGCGTGCTGCCGGTCGGGGCGCGCCCGTATGCCACCCGAAAGAACCGGATTTTGGAATTGGCGCTGGCGATGCTGTCACCGATCAGCGCCATTTCCGGCCCCTCGGCCAGACCGGCCATATCCAACAATTCCAGGCCATTGCTGATCGCCCCCAAAGGGCTTATCAAATCGTGACAGATGCGCGAGGAGATCAGGGCGATCATATCCTGACGGTCATAAAACATGGGCGTTTCCTTGGCTCGGTGAAGGGGTAAAGTGATGCGGATTGCGTTTGAACCCGGCGATCTGGTGTGCCATCCAGATCAACCGGACTGGGGCCTCGGGCAGGTGCAATCGATGATTGATGGCAAGATTACGGTCAATTTTGAACATGCGGGCAAGCGGGTTATTCATATCGGTCATATCAGCCTGTGCCATGCCCCCGGGATCGGGGGTGTTTCGAAGAATGAACGTTAACCATAACACAACTAAAGATTGCATCAAGATTGTTTGTTCACGTCCAAGATGGTTGGCGCAATCAGTTGCCAAGCGGCATCAGAGCGCCTAAAAACAGCCAGTCTCAATCGCGGGAAGTCGCCAGATGATGTCAGGCCTGAAATCGGAAGAACGCCATTTCATCCTGAAACTGGCGCAGAGCGAGGCGGAACTGCTTGCCGCCCAACGCCTGCGCTATCGGGTGTTTGTTACCGAATTGGGCGCAACCGGGCCAAGTGCAGACCACGCCCAGCACCGCGAGCAGGACGCGTTTGACGCCATCTATGACCACCTGATCCTGATCGACCGCCGCCTTGATTGCGACAGTCTGGATCATGTGGTCGGGGTCTATCGCCTGTTGCGCAGCGATGTGGCGCAGGGTGTATTTTATTCGGCGGCCGAGTTTGATCTGTCGCCTCTGCTGGCCTCGGGGCGAAAGCTGTTGGAGCTTGGCCGCTCCTGTGTTGATGCGCGGTATCGCGGCGGGGTGGCGATGTATCTTTTGTGGAACGGGTTGGCGGACTATGTGCTTAAGCACCGGATCGAAATGCTGTTCGGGGTGGCCAGTTACCACGGCACCGATCCGGCGGCCATCGCGCAATCGCTGTCCTATCTCAACCGCTATCATCTGGCACCGCGCGAATCGCGCGTGTCCGCCTGCCCCGAGCATTACCAGCGGCTTGATCTGGTGCCCGAGGCCAGGATCGACCGAATGCTCGCCATGGCGCAGACCCCGCCCCTGATAAAAGCCTATCTCAGGCTTGGCGGCAGTATCGGTGACGGGGCCTATATTGACCATAATTTCAACACCATCGACGTGTGCCTGCTGATGGATACGGCGCGTATGTCCGAGCGTCACAAGCGGGCCTATACTCGGCGCAGCGGCCAGAAACAGGTGGTCGAAACATGAGTGTCTGGGATCCGGAAGAACTGCCGGAAAACCCGGCGCTGGGCCTTTTGGACTGGGGTATTGCGCTGTTACGCCTGTCGGCGATGGCGGTGGTGATTTATGGGTTGATGGCGGTGCTGGCGATCACATTGCTGCTGGAAACCCCTTTGAAATCGCGCCCGGTCTCGCCCCATATCGTGCAGCTCGCCTGCAAACTCTCGCTTGGTATTTTGGGGATCAAGGTTAGAATTCAGGGCCAGCCCATGCGCCACAAGGGGGCGATTGTCAGCAATCATGCCTCGTGGCTGGATATCTTTCCGCTGAACGCGGCGGCGCAGGTGTTTTTTGTCTCCAAGGCCGAAGTGCGCAAATGGCCGGTGATCGGGCTGATGGCGCGCTCGGCCGGAACCGTGTTTATCGAGCGGCGCACAAGCCAGGCCAGACACCATAAAACCCAGTTTCAGGCGCGCCTGATAAAGGGCGACCGGTTGTTGTTTTTCCCCGAAGGCACCAGCACCGACAGCCTGCGGGTGATCCGGTTCAAATCTTCGCTGTTTGCGGCGTTTTTTGAGCCCGATCTGGTCGATCAGCTTTGGATACAGCCCGCAAGCCTGATCTATCACGCCCCCAGGGGCGAGGAGGCGCGTTATTACGGCTGGTGGGGCGAGATGCCGTTCGGCCCGAGTTTCCTGAAAATTCTGGCGGCAAGACGGACGGGCAGGGTCGAGGTGATTTTTCACACGCCGGTGCAGGTAACTGATTTCGCCGATCGCAAAGCACTGGCGCGCCATTGCGAGGCGAAAGTGCGGGCTGGGTTTGAATCAAGCGCTTGAAACGCGCGGATCAGCGCGCCGCCATAAGTGTTTGCAGCGTTGCCAGCGGGTCAGCCGTGCCCCAGATCTCGGGGCCGATGGCGAAGAAATCTGTCACCGGTGACAGGGCGCGCACGAGGTCCGCGCTCAGACCACCCGCAGCCACCACCGGCACCTCGATCATTTCCGACCACCACTGAAACAGCTCCGCTTCGGCCACATCGCCGCTGCCAAGGCCGTTATCGGCCACGGGGCCAAAACAGATATAATCGGCCCCGGCCTCGGCGGCTGACATGCCCAGATGGCGGGACGTGGCGCAATCAGCCCCGACAATGGCATCTGCGCCAAGCTCCCTGCGCACATCGCGCAGCAGTTTCGCACCGTCTGGCAGATGACAGCCGTCAAGGCCAAGACGCTCCACCAGCCGGTAATGGCTGTCGATCACAATCGCCACATCGCGCGCGTGGCAAATCTGGCGCAAATGATCGGCGGCCCGGGTGATCTCGGCCTCATCCGTGGTGCTGAGCGCAAGCCGGAAACAGGCGATATCGCAAGCCTCAAGGATCTGGCCAAGCAGGGGGCCGAAACTTTGCAGCTCGATCTCCGGCGGGGAGATCAGATAGATTTGCGGTTTGTCCTGATCGGGCATGTTCGGGCTTTCATTCAATGGTTGCCACCTTTTAACCACGCCTCACTTGGCAGGCAATCCCCCGACGAAATCCATCGCCAGCGCCATCAGGCGCGTGCGGCTCTCGTCTCCCGCGATCGCCTCGTCCGTAACATCGACCATGCCACCCATCTTGCGCTTGGTGAAGGTCAGCGGCCCCGCACCTTCAACCGCCAGCGCCGCCACCTCGTTGTCTTTGCCAACCCGAAACATGCCGCCCTCCTTGTGCACACCGCACAGCATATTGCCGTTCAGCATGAAACAGACGCCACCAAACATGTTCTTTTCTGCGATACCGCTGGTCTCGGCCAACGCTTCGCGCATGATCTGTGCCAACCCCTCGTCATAGGCCATTCGCGCCCCTCCTTGTGTCCTGCATTTGGGCAGTCTATCACGCCACGCAGAGATTGAGGAGTGATTGATGTCAGGCACGGATCACGGCGCGGATGAAGGTTGGGGCGGCCCGCAACCAATGATTATTCTGGTTGCACCGCAGATGGGTGAAAACATCGGCGCGGCGGCGCGTGCCATGTGGAATTTCGGGCTGGAGCGCATGCGCATTGTCAACCCGCGTGATGGTTGGCCCAATCCGAAAGCGGTGGCCATGGCCTCGGGGGCGGCTAGGGTGCTGGATCAGGTGCAGGTGTTTGAGGATACGCCCGGCGCGGTGCACGACCTGAACTATGTCTTTGCCACCACCGCGCGGGCGCGTGATTTGACCAAGCCGGTGGTCACGCCGGAACGCGCCATGGCGCAAGCAAGGGCGTTGATTGCGCAAGGCCAGAAGGTTGGCGTTCTGTTCGGCCCCGAGCGGGCAGGCCTGCAAAACCACGATATCGTGCGGGCCAATGCGATTATCTCGGTGCCGGTCAATCCGGCCTTTGCCTCGCTTAATCTGGCGCAATGTGTGCTGCTTTTGGCGGCAGAATGGCGGCGTCTGGGCGCGGATGTGCCGCCCGAGGTGCTGGCGCTTGGCAAGGCGCGATTTGCCAGCGGCATCGAGGTTGAAAAGCTCTATCAACGGTTCGAGGCGCGCCTGTCTGAGGCCGGTTTTTTCTGGCCCGAGGCCAAGGCCGAACCGATGCGCCAAAGCCTGCGCAACCTGTTTAGCCGGATGCCATTTACCGAACCGGATATCCGCATGTTGCACGGCGTGATCCGGGCGTTGACGGAAAAGCGCAAACCGCAGGTAAAGTGAAGAATTTTATCGAAAATTCTTTGGTCCCGAACATTTTTCGGTAAAAATGTTCCCTTGCCGAGACCGTGAGAAAATTCTAGTTTCGCCGCAAGGAATTCGGAGGGCAGAATGGCCGACAAGCGCAGTATTTTTGAAGAGGTTTCGGGCGACGTCAAACCGGATTCCCGTCAAACCAACCTGATTGACGCCAACCGTCAAGGCGCGCGGCGCGGCATTCGCATCTGGCTGCATATCCTGCTGGCCATGGTCGCGATCATGATAATCATCGGCGGCATGACCCGCCTGACCGATAGCGGCCTGTCGATCACCGAATGGAAGCCGATTGCCGGGGCGATCCCGCCGATGAACCTTGCCGATTGGCTGGTTGTGTTCGATAAATACCAGCAATCCCCGGAATATATCCTGCAAAACAAGGGCATGAGCCTTGGCGAGTTCAAATCGATCTATTGGTGGGAATGGGGGCATCGCCAGCTTGGCCGCTCGATCGGGCTGGTTTGGTTTTTGGGCCTGATGTGGTTCGCGTTGCGCCGTCAAATCCCCAACGGCTGGACCGGGCGTCTTATCGGCATCGGCGCACTTGGCGGGCTGCAAGGGGCGCTTGGCTGGTGGATGGTCTCGAGCGGTCTGGTCGGGCGCATGGTTGATGTGGAAAGCTATCGCTTGGCGCTGCATCTGGGATTGGCGTTTATTATCATGGGGTTGATAATCTGGTATTCGCTTGCCCTCAAACGTGGCGCGCCGGATATGCTGCAAGCGCGGCGCAATCGCGAGGGGTCGTTGGCGGGCCTTGTCACAGCGCTTGGCCTGCTGGTCTTCGCGCAAATCCTGCTGGGCGCGCTGGTGGCGGGGATTGATGCCGGGCGCACTTATATCGACTGGCCGCTGATGGCGGGGGCGTTTTTGCCGCCGGAAAGTTTCGATCTGAAACCGCTCTGGTCCAACTTCTTTGAAAACCCGGCGCTGGTGCAGTTCAACCACCGCATGATTGGTTACGCGGTGTTCCTGTTCGCCGGTTTCACATGGTGGCGCAGCCGGGCCAGCGCCTTGCGCGCCACCAAACAGGCGTTTGACTGGGTGATGGCGGTGGTTCTGGTGCAGATGGCGCTGGGCATCACCACCATCCTTTACGCCGCCCCGGTGGAGATCGCGATCATACATCAGATCGGCGCGATTGTGGTGATGACGATGATCCTGCGGGCGCGGTTTGTCGCCATGTACCCGCAAGCGCAATCTTTGAGGTAAGGAAACCTTATGCAAGCCAATTATGAAATGCTTATGGCGCATGAGCGCGAGTTGCAAGCCCTGTCGCAAGTTTCCGGCCTGTTGGGCTGGGATCAGGAAACCATGATGCCACGCGGCGCTGCCGAGCAACGCGGCGAATGGCTGGGGGCGATGGCGGCGGTTATTCACCGAGGCCAGACCGACCCGCGTGTCGGTGATTGGCTAGCGAAACTGGAGGGGGCTGATCTGGGTGATGTGGCTACGGCCAACTTGCGCCATATCCGCCGCTCCTTCGTGCGCAACACCAAGGTGCCCGCCGATCTGGCGGCGGAACTGGCGCGATTAACTTCCGTAGCCCAAGGCATCTGGGCTGAGGCCCGCGCCAACGATGATTTCACTACCTTCGCCCCGACCCTGAAACAGGTTCTTGATCTGCGCCGACAAGAGGCGGCGGCATTGAGCGATGGCGGTGATCTTTATGACGCACTGCTGGATGATTACGAGCCGGGCATGACAGGGGCCGCACTTGATACGCTTCTGGGAAATCTGCGCGACGGGCTGGTGGATCTGCGCGACCGAATTGCCGGCTCCAGCAAGATCATTCCCGATCTTGCCCAACCCTTCGCCGATGATCTGCAAATGAAACTGGCGCATGAACTGGCCGAGACATTCGGCTTTGACTGGCGCCACGGACGGCTCGACAAAGCGGTGCATCCGTTCTCCTCCGGTTCCGGCACAGACACCCGCATCACCACCCGGGTTGACCCGGCCAATCCGTTCAACTGCTTCTATTCGACAATCCACGAGGCGGGCCATTCCGGTTACGAGCTTAACATCAACCGCGATTATCTGCTGACGCCCTTGGGGCGCGGCGTGTCCATGGGCGTGCATGAGAGCCAAAGCCGGATTTACGAGAACCAGCTTGGCCGGTCCCAAGCCTTCAAGCCTTTTGTGGCTGGCTTTACGGCCGCATGCGCGATCTGTTTGGCGATTTTGGGGTCGGCTCTGAGGATGATTTCTACGCCGTGGTCAACAAAGTCGGCCAGGGGTTTATCCGCACCGAGGCGGACGAGGTGCAATATAACCTCCATATCCTGATGCGGTTCGATCTGGAGCGAGCGCTGATTTCCGGCGCGCTTGAGGTCGATGATCTTGAAGACGCATGGAACGCGCGCTTTCTGCGCGATTTTGGTTTCGCGGTTGATAAACCCAGCAACGGTGTGTTGCAGGATGTGCATTGGTCGGTGGGCCTGTTCGGCTATTTCCCGACCTATTCGCTGGGCAATATTTATGCGGGGGGTCTGTTTGAGGCCATGCAGGGCGCGCATCCAAACCTTGAAAATGATCTGGCACGCGGCGATACCAGTGCGGCCCTTGGCTGGCTGCGTGAAAACCTGCAGCAATATGGCGGGCTTTATGAGCCACAAGCGGTGATCGAGCGGGCCACAGGCCAGACGATCAGCGAAAAGCCGTTGCTGGCCTATCTCAACCGCAAATTCGGGGCGTTTTATGATGTTTGAGGC
>JAADIC010000270.1 GCA_013151535.1 Alphaproteobacteria bacterium
AATGTTGCCAGTAAGCTGGCGGGCGAGATTGACACCTGCTTTGATTTGCAAGCCAAAGCCGAAAAATATCCGGCCGAAAATTTCAGCCAGCAAGTCCTGCCGGTACGCAATGTGCCGAAATCCATCGCACTGGAATTGGGTAAGCTCGATGAGAACGAGGTATCGACCACCCTCACCAGTGGCGCAAATGGCGAGTTCCTGACATTCCTGAT
The DNA here is from genome assembly GCA_013151535.1 of Alphaproteobacteria bacterium. Lineage (GTDB taxonomy): Bacteria > Pseudomonadota > Alphaproteobacteria > Rhodobacterales > Rhodobacteraceae > UBA5972. Next base: position 213 of record JAADIC010000270.1, read on the forward strand.
GCTGTGCGGGCGCACCACAAAGCTGTCCGAAGGCGACCGCGAACAGGTGCGCCTGGCCCTGTTCAGCCAACGCATGGAAGCCTTCGGCGAGGGTTATCTTCAGGAATTGCTGGGCGACGCCATCATCCGCAAGCCGTGAACACAGGCCCGATTGCGCTGACCTGCGGCGAGCCTGCGGGTGTGGGGCTGGAACTGGCCCTCAAGGCGCGCGCCGCACTTGGTGTGGAGGTTCCGTTCTTTTTGATTGCAGATCGTGAGCACATGGCGGCCTTGGCCTCGGATATCGAGGTGATCGAAATCGAGCACCCCGATCAGGCCCATGCGGCAATGGCCAAGGGCCTGCCCCTGCTGCACCACGATTTTGCGGCCCCGAATATGCCCGGTCTGCCTGATCCCGCGAACGCCGCCAGCGTGATTTCGGTTATTGAGCGGGCGGTTGATCTGGTCCGGTCGGGCGACGCCGCTGCCCTGACAACCGGACCGATCCATAAAAAGGCCCTGAAGGACGGGGCCGGTTTTGGCTTTCCCGGCCATACGGAGTTTCTGGCCCATCTGTGCGGCGTTGCGCAATCGGTGATGATGCTGGCGGCCCCCGAGTTGCGTGTGGTGCCGGTCACCATCCACATCGCCATCGCCGATGTGCCTGCGGCCCTGACACCCGCCCTGCTGGAAAGCACCCTGCGCATCACAAGCGACGCCCTTATCCGCGATTTCGCCATTCAAAACCCGCGCATCGCCATTGCCGGCCTCAACCCGCATGCGGGTGAAGGCGGGGCCATGGGGCACGAGGAACTTGACTGGATCGCGCCCCTGCTTGAACGGCTACGCGGTGAGGGCATGGAGCTTCTCGGCCCCCTGCCCGCCGACACCATGTTCCACCCCGAGGCGCGTGCAAAATATGATGTCGCCCTGTGCATGTATCACGATCAGGCCCTTATCCCGCTGAAAACACTTAATTTTCATGGCGGCACCAACATCACACTTGGCCTGCCGATCATCCGCACCTCGCCCGATCACGGCACCGCACTTGATATCGCGGGCAAGGGATGCGCCAACCCATCAAGCCTGATCGCGGCCCTACACTGCGCTAGCGCGCTAGCGCAACGGCGGGCAAAACCTTGAGCACGATTGACGGCCTGCCGCCGCTGCGCGAGGTGATTGCCGAACATGGCCTCAGCGCCAACAAGGCGCTTGGGCAGAACTTCCTGATGGATCTGAACCTGACTGCCAAGATCGCGCGCCAAGCCGGTGATCTTACGGCCTGTGATGTGCTTGAAATCGGCCCCGGCCCTGGTGGTTTGACCCGCGCGCTTTTGCATGAAGGCGCGCGTAAGGTTCTGGCGATTGAGAAAGATGCGCGTTGTTTACCGGTGCTGGCGGCGATCTCGGACCACTATCCTGACCGGCTGGAGGTTCTGAACGCCGACGCTTTGAAGGTCAATGTGGCCGCGCATCTGAGCCCCCCCGTGCGGGTGGTGGCGAACCTGCCCTATAATGTCGGCACCGAGTTGCTGATCCGCTGGCTGACGCCGCAGATATGGCCGCCGTTTTGGGACAGTCTGACCCTGATGTTTCAAAAAGAAGTGGCGCAAAGGATCGTCGCCGTTCCCGGCTCCAAGTCCTACGGTCGCCTGTCAATCCTGACCCAGTGGCGGGCCAGCGCGCGGATTGTGATGGAAATTCCACCGCAAGCCTTCACCCCGCCGCCCAAAGTCAATTCCGCCGTGGTTCACATTGAAAAGCGCGACCGGATGCTATTTCCGGCGGATGAAAAAACCCTGACCCGGGTGGTTGCTGCGGCTTTTGGCCAGCGCCGCAAGATGCTGCGCGCCAGTCTTAAAGGGCTACATCCGGATATGGAAATGATCCTGACAAATGTCGGCATCAAACCCACCGAGCGGGCCGAGAATATCAGTATTGAAGGCTTTTGTGCGCTGGCGCGGGCGTTAAAACCGGGGTGAACAGAAAATCTTTCCCGAAAGATTTTCAACCCGAATAATTTTCGACAGATTATTCCGCTGCCTGCTCGGGCGCTGCATCCGGTTTTTTCGGGGTGCGTTTGCGCCGCTGTTTGGATTTGCCTTCTGGGGTTTCCACAAGGCCGCTATCGGTTGGCTCTTCAGCCTCGGTCACGGCCATTGGCTGTGGTTGTTCGGACAGATCAGGTTGTTCGGGTTGTTGCGGTTCAGGGGTATTACTTTCGGGTTGGGCTTCTCCACCCCCCTGCTGCTGATTATCACGGCGCTGCTGGGCGTGTTGGGCCTGTTGCGCCTCATGGGCTTCGCGGCGCTGGTTCTGTTCGCGCATGGCATCGTTCAGCAGGCGCAGGTAATGTTCCGCATGCTGCTGGAAATTCTCCATCGCCACCCGGTCGCCGGCCAATTGTGCATCGCGCGCCAGCATCTGGTATTTCTCCACGATCTGCTGGGGGGTGCCGCGCACCTTGCCTTCCGGCCCCGAGCTGTCAAATACCCGGTTGACCACATTGGTCGATTGTCTGCGGTTCTGGTTCTTGTTGCGCGAGCGCGACTTGTTGGAAGATCTCATATGTCCGGTTTTTCTGCCCCATAGGGCCGGTTGGGATTTGGTTATCGTCTTTGCAGCAAGCCCTGCCGCACGTCCCAAGATTAAGTATTCAGGCGATCAAGCGGTTGAGATAAGGTGCCCTAGATCGATCATCCGCTGACATGATCCTATACAGCGCGTTTGCCCCAAGACAAGGCAAAAACCCTAAGATTGGGTGTATTTTGGCCAAATCTGGCAAAAATACCAAAAATGCGGCTATTTGCGCGCCTCAACCACCCGATCACGGCCATCCATATCGGCATGCAGCGCCACAATGTCAAAACCTGCGGCCTGAAACAGGCGCGAGACATCCGCCCCCTGGCTCGCCCCGATCTCAAGCAGGATACGCCCGTCAGGGGCCAGAAACTCGGCCACTCCACCGGCGATGATTTCGTAAGCCTCAAGGCCGGTAAAGCCCGGCGTCAGGGCCGCCATCGGCTCCCAGCGCAAGACTTCAGGGGCAAGCGCGGCCATTTCCGGCATCGAGATATAGGGCGGATTGCTGACGATCAGATCATATTGCCCGACCACGCCTTCCAGCCAATCGGATTGGCGAAACAGGGCCGCGCGATCAAGATCAAGCGATTTGCGATTGGCCACCGCCACATCCAGCGCCTCGGGCGACAGGTCAGTGCCAAGACCGGTGGCCTCGGGCCTCTCAGCCAGCAAGGTCAACAGAATGCAGCCAGAACCAGTGCCAAGATCAAGCACCTTATTGAACGGTTTTTGCAATGCCACTTCAATCAGGGTCTCGGTTTCCGGGCGCGGGTCCAGCACCTCGGGTGTGACCTTGAAATCACGGCCCCAAAAGTTGCGTCGCCCAAGGATATGCGACACTGGCTGGCGCTCCAGCCGGGCCTTGATCGCCGCATCTAGGCGGGTCAGGCCAGCGGGCATGAAGGTTTCGTCGCCCACCAACACCAGACGATCCGGCGCAATTTCAAGCGTATGCGCCACAAGCAGGCGCGCGTCTTTCGCAGCACCATCAATGCCGCCCGCTTCAAGTTCCTGAATGGCGGCCCGCAGGATCGTGTCGATTGTATCGCTCATGGGTCCAGCTCAGCCAATCTTGAGGCCTGATCGTCGGCAATCAGCGCGTCGATCACCTCGTCAATCTCACCCTGCAAGGCCTGATCCAGCTTATAGAGCGTCAGGTTGATCCGGTGATCGGTGATCCGCCCTTGCGGGAAATTATAAGTGCGGATGCGTTCGGATCGGTCGCCGGTTCCCACCTGCCCCTTGCGCGTCGCGGCGCGTTCGTCATCCGCCTTCTGGCGCTCCAGATCGTAAAGCCGGGTGCGCATGACCTGCATGGCGATCTCGCGGTTGCGGTGCTGGGATTTTTCGGCTGAAACCACCATGATGCCGGTCGGGATATGCACGATCCGCACCGCACTATCGGTGGTGTTCACATGCTGGCCACCGGCACCACTGGCGCGCATGGTATCAATCCGCAGGTCAGTTGCGGGGATATCCAGATCGACCTCCTCGGCCTCGGGCAGTACGGCAACTGTGGCTGCCGATGTATGCACCCGCCCGCCACTTTCGGTGGTCGGCACGCGCTGCACCCGATGCACACCGCTTTCAAATTTGAGGCGGGCAAACACGCCCTTTCCCTGCACATTGGCGATGACTTCTTTGAAGCCGCCAAGCTCGGTCGGGGTTTGCGAGATCAGGTTGAATTTCCAGCCGGAATTTTCCGCCAGCCGCTGATACATGCGCGTCAGATCAGCCACAAAAAGCGCCGCCTCGTCGCCGCCGGTTCCGGCGCGGATTTCGATGATCGCCGGTTTCTGATCGGCGGCATCTTTTGGCAACAATGACAGTTTCAGACTATGTTCGGCCTTCGGGATGTCTTCGCGCAAGCTGGCCAACTCCTCCTCGGCCAGCTCTTTCATTTCCGGGTCCGTCAACATTTCCTCGGCCCCCTCGGCATCCGCCAGCAAGCCCTGATAGGCGCGGATCTGGTCGACCACCGGCTTGAGTTCGGCATATTCACGCCCAAGCGCGGCAAAATCATCGCCCGCCGCCCCTTCAGCCATGCTGGCCTCAAGAAAGCCGAACCGGGCTTTGATCTGTTCAAGTTTTTCTATCGGAACCATGGGGTTGGATGTGCCCTGATCTTGGCCGCGTGGTCAAGAGGCAGATCGGTCGCGTTTGCGCCCACCTTTGCGCCCGCCCGCCACGGCGGGGCGATCAAGGCCTTCCTGAATAACGGTGGTCATCGGGTGATCCGGATTATCGGCGAAATATTCCGCCTTCAGCGTCTCAAGCGCGGCGATAATATCCGCACCCAAAGGCTGCCCCAATACCCAATCGAGAAAGATCGAGCGACATTCCTCAACCCTGATCCCCTCGATCCGGTAGCTTTCAAAAATCAACCCGCGCGGGTCAATATCCAGATGGTCTTTTCGCATGGCTTTATCCTGTTCACAGGCCGATTTTGCCCTGTTGGCCGCCCGAAATCCAGCCCCTTGCGACCGCTTCAAGTCTGCACACGACCCAAAAGCCTGTCAATCAGCACAGTTACGCCCGATTGCGCGGCTTCTAGCGCGGTTTTCAACTCCGTTGCCGTCGCCGCTCCGGTTTCCGCCAGCAACAGGGTGCAGCCACCCTGCCCCAAAAGATCGGGATCAAGCGCGCCTGCCACCAGCAACCGCCCGATCTGCTGTATCCGGCGCAAGCGTGTATAGGCGCTTATCAGGTTTTCGGCCTCGGTTTCAGTAATCCAGCCCACCGCCACACCGGCCTTTAGCTGCCCCGTCACCTTGCGCGCGTCCGTTCCCGCCATCAGCGCCGCCGTTTGGGCCACCAACTCGATATCCAGCATCCGTCCGGCCCCCTGCTTGGTCTCCCAGACATTGGCAGCGCGGTTACGATCCAGCGCATCGGCAAGGCGCGCACGCATGTCGCGCACGTCGCCAAGCAAGGTGCCTTGATCCCGCTTCTGGCCGATGATTTCACGGCGAAACGCCTCAACCTCGCCCGCAAGTTCAGGGTTGCCCGCCACCGCACGGGCGCGGGTCAGGGCCAGATGCTCCCATGTCCAGGCCTGATCGCGCTGATAGCTGATAAACCCCGACAAGGGAGTGGCCACCGGCCCTTTGCGGCCCGAGGGGCGCAGGCGCATATCAACCTCGTAAAGCCGCCCCTCGGCCATGGGCGAACTCAGCGCCGTCACCAGTGACTGGGTCAGACGGGCGTAATAAGTCGACACCGCCAACGGGCGTTTACCTTGTGAGCTTTCTTCGCCCATGGCGTCATAAATCACGATCAGGTCCAGATCAGACGTGGCCGTCAAACTGCCCGAACCAAGCGAGCCCATGCCCAGAACCATGGCACCCCGCCCCGGCATCGGGCCATGACGGCGGGCAAATTCGGCGCAGAGTACCGGCATAAGGACGCGCAACACCGCCTCGGCCAGATCGGAATAATGCCGACCGGCCTCCTCAGAAGCGATCATCGCCTTCAGATGCTGCACCCCGATGCGAAAATGCTGTTCTTTCATCCAGCGCCGGGCGCTGTTGAGCTGGATCTCGTAATCCGCAATCCCCGCCAGCCGGTATTCAAGTGCCGCCGTCAGCGCGGGTGCCCCCGGCAAGGGCTGAAAAAACGTACCACCGATAACCCCGTCAAACACCGCTGCATTGCGCGACAGATAGCGGGCCAGCGAGGGCGCCGAGCCGCAAATATCCACCAGCAGATCAATCAGTTGCGGGTTGGCCTTAAACAGCGAAAACAACTGCACACCGGCGGGCAGACCGGACAGAAAGCCATTAAACTGGCGCAGGGTTTCTTCGGGATCATGCGTGGCCGTGATGCGCGACAAGATCGCGGGTTTCAGGCGATTGAAAATCTGGCGCGCCCGGGCCGAGCGCAGGGCCGGCAGTTTCTGCCAATGTTCGATCGTGTCGCGCATGCTGTCGCTAAGATCAACCTCGGCCTGCTTGCCGCTTTGACTGGGCGCGAAAAAACTTTCGGTCAGGTCATGCACGCGATTGAGCCGCGCGCCTATATCGGCCAGAAAATCCGCGCGCGCCTTAAACCCGCAGAAATTCGCCAGCCGGGTGATTTGTTCGGCCTGCTGGGGAATATCGTGGGTCTGGGCATCCCCCAGCATCTGGATGCGATGCTCGACCATACGGTGGGCGCGGTATGCAACCGCCAGAACCTGAGCCGCCTCGCTCGAAATCCAGCCCTTTTCGGCCAGCGCCTGTAATCCCCTGACGGTTTCACGGCTGCGCAGGTCAACATCGCGCCCACCGGCGATAATCTGGCGGGTCTGGGTGAAAAACTCGATCTCGCGAATACCACCGCGCCCCAGTTTCATATTGTGGCCCGGCAAAGTAATAGGCCCGCCAAGCCCCTTATGTTCACGAATGCGCAAGCGCATATCGTGCGCGTCTTCAATCGCGGCATAATCCAGATGCTTGCGCCACACGAAGGGGCGCAATGTCTCCAGAAAATCCCAACCGGCCGCAATATCCCCCGCACAGGGCCGCGCCTTGATAAACGCCGCGCGCTCCCAGGTGCGGCCCATGCTTTCGTAATAACGCTCGGCTGCGGCCATCGAAATGCAAACCGGCGTCACCGAAGGATCGGGGCGCAGGCGCAGATCGGTGCGAAAGACATAACCCTCGGCGGTCACATCCGACAGCATCCGCGTCATGCGCTTGGTCACACGGATGAAGCGTTCGCGCAGATCGTCAAAATGCCCGGGCGCGTGGCGGGTTTCATCGAACAGCACGATCAAGTCGATATCCGAGGAATAATTCAGCTCATGCGCGCCCATCTTGCCCATGGCCAGCACCACCATGCCGCAAGCGGTTTGGAGATCAGCCTCGACACATCCCGGCAGTTTGCCGCGATTAAATTCAGCCGTCAGCAGGTTGATAAGCGCCATGTTGACCGCGTGATCGGCGAAATCGGTCAGGTTTTTGGTGACGTCCTCAAGCGTCCACATGCCACCGAGATCAGCCAGCGCGGTATAAAGCGCGATATGGCGTTTGGCGCGGCGCAGGTCTTTGGCCAGATGCGGATTTTGCGGCGTGATCGCGGCCAGAATATCGCCAATGACGCGTTTGGGGGGCTGTGCGAGAACCGACAACAGCCAGTCACCCTCGCGCTTTAGCAGGCCGCGCAGATAGGGGCTGCATCCGGCCACGCCGTTGATAAGCGCCCGAATGTTCTGGGGCGCATCCGGGTACAGCGCCGCGAC
>JAADIC010000140.1 GCA_013151535.1 Alphaproteobacteria bacterium
CAAACCTGCTCGTGTCCATTCAATCCTCCTCTTTTGGAAGATTGAACCAGAAATCAAAACAAATGGGAATCCTGAATCTCAACAGACCCTAAACCAACTTTTAGCCCGCCCGCCCAGAACTTCGAATGGTTTAACTGTCGCCACCCCGTTCTTGTAGCGCACCTAGGGGTGCGGATAAGTGAGGATGGTTTCAGAGCCGCCAAAGTCGCGGATTTCCACACCGCCGAAATAGACCGTGGTATCACTGCCCTCGATCTTCTTCACCCGCCCGCCATCGGCACCATAAACATAAGTCGTGGTGTTGCCCGCATATGCCTCCGACAAAGGCCGGTTCTCGGCGTCATAGGTCATGACTTTGGCGTTGAGACCAGTGGTCATGTTGCCGTTGGTGTCATCGGTGACACTTCGGCGGGCTAAAGCCCGCCCTACGCTTGCTAAACCTTGCTATCTTGAATTTTCCCCATAGAGCAATCCATAGTCGATTATCATTGGTATACCCTCGATAAAAAACCCAGTGATATAGCCGTCAGATTTTCGGATCTCAAACGCCAAGTGCTCTCCAGACACTACATAATAATTATCCCCGTCCGTATATGCTGTTCTGATAGGAAATGACGCAAGATAGGTATCACCGCAATCCTCAAATAAGCTGTCACGGTCATGTTCTACCGAGCGTCGTCCATCTTCGACATCATCTCCACTCTGACTTTCCATTCTATACCACGGTGCCAGATAGGCATGAATTTTTTCAACGGTACCACTCTCAGCAATTGGAGAACAACTATCGGAACTTTCAGCAGACCGTTTGAAACCTACCAATACCAGTACAATTGCCACTGCTATGAAAAATGTATATCTAACTGCCCACTTCATCAAAATGCTCCATTGGCGTATCCGGTAATTCCTAAGTCTCCCCTTATCATAACACTAGCGAAAGGGCTGCTCAAATCACCGCCGTCAAAACTGGACGGTTTTGCCCACAACCCACCCGCTTTGCCATGTGGATGCGAGTGGATAACGACCATTTGCTGCAAGCCGACTATGACGTTTTGTCTGACCGTCGCAGCTTTACCTACTGTTATTGCAGAATAGGTCCACACACCAGTTTTAGCGTCTAGGTATGCAACAATTCCTGTCTCTCGCATTTTTAGGCCTAAAAATGTAAGCTGTCGTGGAGCCTTAAACGATGTTTCAAGAAGTTGTAGCATCACGTTATTCACGGATTTCGTCTTGTTGAGAAGTTTATCAAGCAACGGATTTGCCGCAATGAATGCTGGGTTAACCTGAAAAAGTGTTTTACCGTCCCAAGGCCTCGCTTTCCGAGATTGTGACGACACAAAAACTTGGCCGAATACAGAAAGGCCACGATATTTTGCAGTTCCTATAGCACCAACCCCGCCACAACCAAAACATCCATACGTCTCGCCATCAATATTTGTATACCCGTAGGCACCATTTTCGATCCTGCCCTCGACTTTTGTTACATCCCCACTGAGGATATCATTCACGGCATCCACTGTTCCCTCCCAAGCGGCCTGAAAACTCGCGATGGCATCTCCTAGCCAAGAATTCCCCCCCGGATCGCTCAAATTCACCGGATCGTTTGCCGAATACGCATACCTGTTCGTCCCGACGCCCGGTTCTGTCACCTTAAACCAATCTAGCTGGATGAAGCGGCCAAGCTCTGGGTCGTAGTATCTGGCGTTGAGGTATTGCAGGCCTGCGTCTGCGTCGAAGCGTTCTCCTATGAAGCCTTTGGTCTCAAACGCCACCGCCGGGTCGACATTCCAGTCGTCGATCTCGCCAAAAGGACGGTAGGTGCTGCGTTTAGCCAAGGCGCCGACGCTGTCCGTCACCGTCCTCACAGAATTGAGCTGATCCGAATGCAGATACGCCGTCGCCACACCGTTCTTGTAGCGCGCGCTTGGATGCGGGTAGGTCAGGATTTCCTCGGAGGCCCCTTGTCCGAACTTCCTGATCTCGACCCCGCCGAAATACGCAGTCTCATCCGTCCCCTCAACCTTCTTAACCCGTCCGCCATCGGCACCGTAGACATAGGCCGTGGTGTTCCCGGCATAGGCCACCGACAAAGGCCGGTTCTCGGCGTCGTAGGTCATGATTTTGGCGTTGAGGCCGGTTCATTTTATCGATTTCATCTCACTTGACGGAGGATCGGCGGGCTGAAGCCCGCCCTACGGCTTGCTACGCCAAACATTGAATGCCAAATAAGGGGGAAGTCTATCAATCTCTAAAGCTACTATGTGGCACAGTTTTTTTTGAAATGCGCAAGTTCTCTTGTCTGACATCTAGAATCTCGATTGTCCTACCATATTCATCGCAGAACTCAACCGCAAATAGGTCTGGTATATCAGCAGAATGAAAAACAACCACGCCAAGCGTACCAGTTTTTATTTTGCCCATATCAACTAACAATTCAACTCGGTCATACTCTTCTATCATTGACTAACTCACTTAATAGTTGATGTAATCATTCGGTAAACTGCTGTACCTGAATCATTCTGAAAAATGAATGGTACATTCATAGTGCGACCGTTTGCACCTGAAATACTGATCATTTGTCTATATCGCGCACCCCATTCCGTCATATTTTGAAATTGAGCGACCCGTGGGTCAAAAACAATTTGGCGCGCCAACTGGCTTGCATTTGATTGAGTGAATCCTAAGTACTCGCGAAAAAACTTTGCCTTGGAAGCGGTAACGTTGGGATTGAGAAGATAATCCCGCACTTTTGACGCAGTATATTTTCGAGCGACTCGCCCGGGTAAAATCAGCTTTTCTAACCGAGTAGGCCAGTTCAACATAAAACTATTGAACTGACCGAAACCACGTGCACATGCCCCCTTGCACATACTCAATAACCTTACAGCCATCTTGTCCAAGTATCTATAAGATTGCGTTGAATACGAGGACATCTGCATTTGTGCATTCGCGGTATCTCTCCCAAAGGCTCTTCCAATCGCCACTGCCGCGTCTGCTCCACTTCCGGAACACCCATAGCAAGCATAGGACTGTCCATCGATGCGCGCGATACCATAGGCTCCATCATTCGGATCGCCTCGGACGCTTTTGTCAATGTCACCGCGAAAAGCATCCCCAATTGCGACCACCATATCGTTCCAAGCGTCTTTCACGTCCCCCCAGAAATTATTCCCCCCGGGATCGCTCAGATTAACCGGATCGTTCGCCGAGTACGCATACCGATTGGTGCCAACGCCTGCCTCGGTCACCTCAAACCAGTCCGGCTGGATGAAGCGGCCAAGCTCGGGGTCGTAGCATCTGGCGTTGAGGTATTGCAGGCCTGCGTCGCTATCAAACCTCTCACCAATAAACCCCTTCGTCTCCTCAGGGTCCGGCGGCTGGGCGCCCCGGTTGAACGCCTCGGTCAGCTCACCAAACGGGCGATAGCCGTGAAGCACCAGCCACTTGCCTAGTTCAGTCATTCCATCCCGCACAATTTGCTGATACTGCAAGCCCGAACAAAACGGTGAAGGCTTTCAATGGCGCGCAAGAAAATGGACACACGCTCGATCGGGCTTGATATCGGCTTGGCGTTTTCGAAATTCCTGACTGGCAAGGAAAACCTGCATTACGGGCTGTGGGACGGGGATATGGAGGTTTGCGCTGCCAATGTCGGCCGCGCGCAGGAGGCTTATACCGCCAAGCTGTTCGCCCTGTTGCCCAAGGGGCCGTTGCGCATTCTTGATATTGGCGGCGGCGCGGGTGAGACCGCGAAAAAGCTGGTGGCGCTTGGGCATCATGTTGAAATCGTTATTCCCAGTGCGTTTCTGGCTGAGCGCTGCCGTGAAAATGCCGGGCCTGAGGCTGTCGTGCATGAATGTATGTTCGAGGATTTTCAAAGCGACCAGACGTTTGACATCTGCATGTTCTCCGAAAGCTTTCAGTATATCCCGATGGATGTGGCGCTGGATAAATCCACCGGATTGCTGGCGGAAGGTGGCGCAATCATCGTGTCGGATTGTTTCCGTACCGAGCCGTTTTTCGCCTCGACCACCAACGAGGCCAAGGTCGGCGGTGGCCATTCTCTGGCCGAGTTTCGTGACATTCTGGCCGGTGATCGCTTTGACGTGCAGTTTGACGAAGACATCACCAAACAGGTCGCGCCGACGGTCGAGGTGGAGCAAGACCTGTTCAACGTCATCGGCTATTCGGTCGGGCGGGTGGATAAAGGCCTTGCAACCTCGCACCCATGGCTGCGCGGGATTTTGCGCGGGCTGACCAACTTGTTCCTCAGCAAGAGACGCCGAGTACGGCTTGAGGTGCGGTTGCATCAGCGAGAAAGGTCGGCAGAGAATTTCAGCCATTTTAACAGCTATGTGATGGTGAAACTCAGCCCCAGATAGGGGCCTAGGGCAGCAAAGACTCCACATTGGAACAAAACGTGAATATACTGCCTGTATGGCCTTTACCGAACTCAACATAACCTCGAACTTCTCCTTCCTGACGGGGGGATCGCACGCCGAGGAATATGCTCAGGCCGTGGCCTTGTCGGGGATGTCTGCGCTGGCCATTGCGGATGAGAATTCGGTTGCGGGTATTGTGCGCGCCCATGTGGAGCTGCGCGAGATTAAGCGGCAGGTGGAAGAGCGTGCGAAGCTTGACCCGATTGGCCCGCCCTCACCCTTTCCGCGGCAAGCTAACTCGGCCCAGATCGCCAACATTCCCCGCCTGATTCCAGCGGCGCGGCTGGTGTTGGAGGACGGGTTCAGCGTCACCGTTCTGCCAAGGGATCGCGCCGCATGGCGGCATTTGTGCCGGTTGTTGTCGCTGGGGCGGCAGCGGGTGGAAAAGGGGTCGTGTCTGTTGCGGATGGGCGATTTGCTGGACTGGGGGCAGGGATTGGAGATGTTAATCCCGCACCCCGATGCGGGATCTCTTGCAGCACATGCCAAACGCCTGATCGCCCGCTTTCCCGGTCAATGCAGCCTGCTGATGGCACCGCGTTATGACGGGCAGGACAGGGCGCGGTTTCAGCGTCTGACCGGGCTGGCCGCAGGCCTTGGCATCCCTACTGTGGCTAGCGCCGCGCCGATCATGCATACCGCGCATCGGCGCAAGCTGGTCGATACCATGAGCGCCATTCGCCTGCATTGCCGGGTGGACCAACTGGGCCGCGCAGCACTCGCCAATGCCGAACAGCGCCTGCGCGGTGAGGGCGAAATGCTGCATCTGTTCGAGGGTTTTGAAGATGCGGTTCACCGCAGCGGTGGAATCGCCACGCGCTGCACGTTCTCGCTGGATGAGCTGAAATACGAATACCCCAGCGAAATCGCGCCGGGTGAAACCCCCGCCGAACGCTTGAACCGTCTGGCCCTTGAGGGGTTGAAATGGCGCTATCCGGCGGGGGCATCGCAGCGGGTGAAAAAGATGCTGGCGCATGAATTGGCGCTGATCGCCAAGCTGAATTACGAGCCTTATTTCCTGACCGTGCGCGATGTGGTGGATTTCGCCCGCTCGCGTGGCATCCTGTGTCAGGGGCGCGGCTCAGCCGCCAATTCGGTGACGTGCTATTGCCTTGGTGTCACCTCGGTTTCGCCGGAGATCGGCACCATGGTGTTTGAACGCTTCGTGTCCGAGGCGCGCAACGAGCCGCCCGATATCGACGTCGATTTTGAACACGAGCGCCGTGAAGAGGTGATCCAGCATATTTATGAGCGTTATGGCCGCCACCGCGCCGGCCTTTGCGCCACGGTGGTGCATTATCGCGGCAAGCGCGCCATCCGCGAGGTTGGCATCGCTATGGGGCTGACGAATGACACGATCTCGGCCCTGTCCTCGCAGCTTTGGGGCTGGGGCAGTACCGGCCTACCGGAGGACCGCCTGCGCAAAATCGGCCTTGATCCTGATGATCCGCTGTTGGCGCAAGTGCTGGATCTGTGCCAGCAAATCCGCGGCTTCCCGCGCCATCTGAGCCAGCATGTGGGTGGTTTCATCATGACCGAAGGGCGGTTGGATGAGCTGGTGCCGATCGAAAATGCCAGCATGGAGGATCGCACGGTCATTTGTTGGGACAAGGATGATATTGATGCTTTGGGCATTCTCAAGGTCGATGTGCTGAGCCTTGGCATGCTGACCTGCATCCGCAAGGCGTTTGATCTGATTGCGCTGCATCACCGGCAGGATTACACGCTGGCCAGCCTGCCGCCCGAGGACCCGGTGGTTTACGATATGCTGTGCAAGGCTGACAGTGTCGGGGTGTTTCAGGTCGAAAGCCGGGCCCAGATGAATTTCCTGCCGCGCATGAAGCCGCGCAGCTTTTACGATCTGGTGATCGAGGTGGCGATTGTGCGCCCGGGACCGATCCAGGGCGACATGGTGCACCCGTTCATTCGCCGCCGCAATGGCGAGGAAAAGGTCGAGCTGCCCTCGGATGAGCTGGGCGATGTGCTGAACAAAACGCTGGGCGTGCCGCTGTTTCAGGAACAGGCCATGCAGATCGCCATCATCGGTGCTGGCTTCACCCCGGACGAGGCGGATCGTTTGCGCCGGGCGCTGGCCACGTTCAAGAAATCCGGCACCATCCATCTGTTTCGCAGCCGCTTTCTGAAGGGTATGGCGAAAAACGGTTATGACGCGGAATTTGCCGAGCGCTGCTTTTCCCAGATCGAAGGCTTTGGTGAATACGGCTTTCCCGAAAGCCACGCCGCCAGCTTTGCGCTGCTGGTTTATGCCAGTGCGTGGATCAAGAAACACCATCCGGGCATTTTCGCTTGTGCGCTGCTGAACAGCCAACCCATGGGGTTTTACGCCCCGGCCCAGATCGTGCGCGACGCGCGCGAACATCAGGTGGAAACCCGCCCGGTCTGCATCAATGCCAGCTTCTGGGACAATGTGATGGAACCCGACGGCAAGGGCGGTCTGGCCCTGCGCCTTGGGTTCCGCCAGATCAAGGCCATGCGGCAGGAGGAGGCCACATGGATCGCGCAGGCGCGTGGCAACGGTTATCAAACCGTCGAGGACGTGTGGCGGCGCGCCGGAACCGCCCCACGTCTGCTGCATAAACTGGCCGAGGCCGATTGCTTTGCCGCCCTTGAGTTGTCGCGCCGCGAAGCCCAGTGGCAGGCCCGCGCCATTACTGGCGATGATCCCCTGCCGCTGTTTGCCCGCGCGCTGGAAGGCGAAAATATCCTTGAGCCGCGCGTCACCCTGCCCGAAATGACCGAGGGCGAGCATGTGGTCGAAGATTATGTCGCCATGCGCCTGACACTTCGTTCGCATCCATTGGCGTTGTTGCGCGACAGGCTGACGCCGCCTGCATTCCAGTTGGCCCAAATATCCCCGGCGGAGCCATAAAAGTGAAATGCGCTTCGCGCGAGGATATTTTTACCAATTGGAAGTAACGGAGTGTTGAGCCTCAGATCACATCGACCGCTCCCGGTGCTGCGTTGAGGGCAAGGATATGTTTGTCTCCGGCGGCTGTGAGTGCGGTGATTTCGCGCCTCTGATCTTCGCTCAGCACGCCCTGTTCAGGCGCTGCGGCGATCAGGGCCAGCGCCTTT
This sequence comes from Alphaproteobacteria bacterium, assembly GCA_013151535.1. Lineage (GTDB taxonomy): Bacteria > Pseudomonadota > Alphaproteobacteria > Rhodobacterales > Rhodobacteraceae > UBA5972. Next base: position 7,539 of record JAADIC010000140.1, read on the forward strand.
TCGCGTGCCGCGTCAAAGGCTGTGCGGCGGTCTGAGTGCTCATAGTCATCGCGGCCCATGCGTAAAAATACATCTGGGCGGTGTTGATCGCGGCATAGGTCCAGCGTATGGCTGCTGTCCAGGAAATGCCCGCCGGTGCGGATGTTCGAGACCTCTTTCCAGTTCAGGCTTTCGGTGCTGATCTCGGGCGGTTGCATGAAGCGGCGCAGCATGGCACCGATCTCGTTATCCAGCACCGCCTGCACCGGGCTGAACACGGTGGCACATTCAAGCTGGCCAATGCCGCCCAGAATATCCGCGCCCGACAAGGCCACGGACTGCCCCAGCAAGGCGCGTTCGGCCATGGATTGCATATCCGCATCCGGCGTGTCCGAGCCGGACCCATAAGTATGCGCGGGCAGGGCAGCCCGAAGCCCTGTTTCATCAACTGGATCGCCATGCTGGCAGCCTGAATGCTTTCCGGGCAGCTTTGCAGGGCAGAACCGGTTTTCATATCCAGCGTGAACATCAAAGGCGTGGCAATCACCGGCGTTCCGGGGGCCAGAACATGCGCCAGTGTGACCATGGCAAGGATTTCCGCCGCTGCCATCAGCACCATTCCGGGCGTGGTCAAAGGGGCCGTGCCACCAGCCGAGGGCAAGGAGCAGGCGTGGATCGGCAGGCCGAATTTCCCGGCCTGCAGGATCACCTCGCTGTCCATGAACTTGAACTCCAGCGGCGAGAACGAGCAGGTGATGACCGAGGCCAGGGGGCGGGCACGCAATTGGGCCTCGCCCCCGGCAGCCACGGCGGCGATCCGCATCAGGTATTCGACGTTGTCCTTGCCATAAGGCTGTATCCAACAATGTTTGTCGGTGTGGGCGACCATGGTGCCAAAGCTGTGGATGTCGGCGGTGATTTCCGGCACACTGGCCACAAACGGATGGGCGATGAAACCGATCTGGTTCAGGTTTGATCCCACCGCCGCCATTTCCCGTACCGCCTTGAGATCAAGGTTGCGATAGCTGGCGTCACGCGGCTCCACATAGCCATGCGCGCCGGTGCCGGTGCGCATGATGAAACTGCCATCAAGGCGCGGCAGGTGCAGATCGAGCGCCGGTTTCTTGCCCGCTAGTGTCAGTGATTTCGGGGCTTGGGCGAGGGCCTGTTCCACCAGTTCGCGCGGCAGGCGCAAGCGATCCGCGTTGCTGCCGGGCTTGGCCCCGGCTTTGAGCAATGCAGCGTGGGCCTTGGGGTGAATGACCACGACGCCGTATTCCGCCAGCAGATCAAAGCTGCGGCTTTTCATTTCAGCGATGTCATCGTCACTCAACAGCCCGATGCGGGCGCGGTTCGACACAGTGGTCGAAAGCGTAAACGCATCCGGCGTTTTGACCGAGGGTTTCGGGGTGCCGCGACCACGGCGGCGGGGCTTGGTGCGGGGTTCTCTGGTTTCCATAACGACCTCCTGCATTCGGAAAACGAGGGTTATGGCACACACCGATTACGCTCACTGCCTGCCGGCTTGAGCGAAGGCTAGGCTAGGCTGGAAAGCCTTGTCGGTCAATCCCGCCCTCGTTGCTTGTGGCGGCCCGGACCACGCCTTATGGTGTGCGAAAGACGTTTAGACAGGTGCGCGGCCAATGACAGATGCTATTGTGATCGGGGCTGGCCCGGCCGGGTTGATGGCGGCTGATATGCTGTCGGCGCGCGGCTATTCGGTTCTGCTGGCCGAGGCCAAGACGTCAGTCGGGCGCAAGTTTCTGATGGCGGGCAAGTCCGGCCTGAACCTGACCAAGGATGAACCATTTGAGGATTTTCTGGCCCAGTATGGTGAGGCATCAGACTGGTTGCGCCCGATGCTCGAGCGGTTCTCTAACGCGGATGTGCAAAGCTGGGCGGGTGATCTGGGGCAGGAAGTTTTTACTGGCTCCAGCGGGCGGGTGTTTCCCAAGGCGATGAAAGCCTCGCCTTTGATCCGTGCGCTTTTGGGGCGGCTTGCCAAGCAGGGGGTCAAGACCGAAACCCGCTGGCGCTGGACCGGGTGGCAGGGTGAGCAGGTTTGCTTTGACACACCGGATGGTCCGCAAAAAATCACGGTACGCGCCACAGTATTGGCCCTTGGCGGCGCCAGTTGGGCGCGGCTTGGTTCCGATGGGCAATGGGCGGAAATTCTGGCCAGGGACGGCGTTGAGCTGGCTCCGTTTCAACCTGCCAATGCTGGATTATTGGTGAATTGGTCGCCTCACATGGAACGCCATTTCGGCACGCCCGTAAAAGCCACGGCGTTGATTGCGGGTGGCGCGCGGTATCGGGGCGAGTTTGTAATCTCGGGCAGGGGACTGGAGGGTGGCGGGATTTACAGCATCAGCCACGCGGTGCGCGAGGGTGCGCCGCTTTACCTTGATCTGTTGCCAGATCTGACGCTGGCCAAAGTCACCAACCGTCTGGCCAAACCGCGCGGCAAGGCTAGCCTTGCCAACCATTTGCGCAAGACCCTGCGGCTTGATCCGGCGCGCATTGCCTTGTTGCAGGAATTCGCGCGGCCCTTGCCGAGCAACGTCGAAAAGCTGGCCATACAGCTCAAAAATCTACCGGTCCATCATTCCGGCTCACGCCCTTTGGACGAGGCGATTTCAACAGCAGGTGGCGTCATGCGTACGGCTGTTGATGATGGTCTGATGTTGCGCAATCGCCCCGGCACGTTCTGTGCAGGCGAAATGCTGGATTGGGAGGCACCGACCGGTGGCTATTTGATAAACGCCTGTCTGGCCACGGGGCGCTGGGCCGGGTCTGCGGCGGCGGATTATCTGGACAGCCCCTAAACCTCGGAGGCGCGCTTATAGGCGGGGCGCTCGCGCACACGGTCGATATAGGCCTCGACCGCTGGTTGGCCGCTTTGAAAATTTGCGCCACGCGCCCATGTTCCGCAATGGGTGGTCACGATATCCGCCACGGTAAATTCGTCGCCCATCAGGTAGGTGTTGCCCCCCAGACGATCCGCCAGCGTTTTCATCGAGCGGGCGTATTCCCAGCGCAGGGTTTCCTTGATTGCGGGCACGCGCTTGTCCTCGGGCAGCACGAATGTGTTGCGCGCGGCGGTCCACAGGGTGCCGTCCATTTCATCACAGGCGAATTGGGTGAAAGCGTCCTGCTTGGCGCGCTGGATTGTACCTGCCGGGAAGGTCAGTTTGCCATGCTTGTCGGCCAGATATTGAATGATCGCCACGGAATCGAGGATCACGTCGTCGCCATCCATGAAACAGGGGATCTTGCCGCTTGGATTGATCGCACGCACCTCGTCCGAGCGGGGGGAAGAGGCGTTGAATTCGTATTTCACGCCCAGTTCTTCCAGCATCCACAATACCCGAAAGGCACGGCTTTTCTTGCTGCCTAAAAGTTTATACATCCATTTCTCCCGTTTTCATTTCTTTCCAGCCAGCATTGCGATCCGAATGAACGCCCGCTCCAGCATGGCATGCGCAGGTATCGGGCGCGAACTTCGCAGGTTGAGGTCGGTATCGGTCAGAATACCAAGCATGTTTTCAAGCCTGTAAACACCGATGGCGCGGGCCTGTCGCACCATGCGGTCACGGCGCGGGCCAAAAACTGGCGGACGGCTGGCGGACAAACCGGCCTCGGGGCCTTTGGGGTGGCTGGCGGCCAGATGCAGGGTTTTGAAATGCCGCGTGGCACCGATGCAAATGC
>JAADIC010000247.1 GCA_013151535.1 Alphaproteobacteria bacterium
AGGCACCAGAGGCGGCGCTGAATTCTGCCCTCAAGCGCACGGCTGACTATATATCAAGCGAGAAACCTTTATGAGCCTGCCCCTGATCCTTTCAGACGAAGTGAAATCCGCCCTTAACAAGGGCGCGCCGGTGGTGGCGCTGGAAAGTACCATCATCACCCATGGCATGCCCTATCCGCAGAACCTTGAAACCGCCCAAGCAGTCGAGGCCGAGGCGCGCAATTCCGGCGCGGTTCCCGCCACGATTGCGGTCTTGAACGGGATGATCCATGTCGGGCTTGAGGCCGGGCAGTTGCAGCAACTGGCACAAACGCCTGATGCACGCAAACTCAGCCGCGCCGATCTGGCCGTCTGTCTGGCGCAAAAGGCCACCGGGGCAACAACCGTGGCCGCCACCATGATCTGCGCCGATCTGGCCGGTATCAAGGTGTTCGCCACCGGTGGCATTGGTGGCGTGCATCGCGGGGCTGAAAACAGTTTTGACATTTCCGCCGATCTGGCCGAGCTGGCGCAAACGCCGGTGACGGTGGTTTGTGCCGGGGCCAAGGCCATTCTGGATATCGCGAAAACACTGGAGGTGCTGGAAACGGGTGGCGTGCCGGTAATCACTTTCGGGCAAAGCGATTTTCCCGCCTTCTGGGCGCGCGACTCTGGTCTGCCTTCGCCTTTGCGGATGGACGATCCGGCAGAAATTGCGCTGGCGCATCACCTGCGCGGTGCACTTGGCTTGCCCGGCGGGCAACTTGTGGCCAATCCGATTCCACCCATCGACGAAATCCCGCTGGCGCAAATCGGCCCGGTGATCGAGCAGGCGCTGGCTGAGGCCAAAGTGCAGAATATCGGCCAGAAACAGGTCACACCGTTCCTGCTGGCGCGGATATTCGTGCTGACCGAGGGGCGCTCCCTCAAGGCCAATATCGCGCTGGTTCTGAATAACGTGCGCCTTGGTGCCAAAATCGCCGCAGCCTTGACGCATTCATAACTTTTTAACGAAGTCGCGGCGCGGCCATTGTCATTGCCAAGCGCCCCGCCTACATAAAACCGGACTCCCCGATTTTCGGAAAGCATCATGGCCAAGAAAAAAGACAATGAACGCCGGCAGCGCCGCGATATCCGCCGGGCGTCGTTTCTGTCCAACCTCAGGGCGAATTTCCTGACCGGTATGATCGTGGTCGCGCCGGTATTTTTCACCGCCTATCTGATGTGGTGGTTTGTCGGGTTGATCGACAGTTTTGTGCTGCCGCTGGTGCCGGTGAAATACCAGCCTGAACGCTATCTCGGCATTGATATCAAGGGCTACGGCGTCATCGTGTTCCTGTTGTTCACGGTGTTTGTCGGGGCCATGGCCAAGGGGTTCATTGGCCGCGCAGTTTTGCAATGGGGCGAACGTCTGGTTGACCGGATGCCGATTGTGCGCTCGATCTATAACGCGCTCAAGCAGATCCTTGAAACCGTGCTCAGCCAGTCTGACAGTTCGATGGATCGCACGCCCTGTCTGGTGGAATACCCGCGCAAGGGCATCTGGGCGGTGGCATTTGTCACCACCAATACCAAGGGCGAGGTTCTGGACAAATTGCCGGGCGATGATTTTTACAGCGTCTTTCTGCCGACCACCCCCAACCCGACCTCGGGCTTTTTGCTGTTCGTGCCCAAAAGTGATGTGGTCATGCTAGATATGGATGTGGAAGCGGCGGCCAAGCTGATAATTTCAGGCGGCCTGATCGGCCCGCCGAGCAAAGAACAACGCGCCGCTGCAGCAGCCCTGGCCGAGGCTTCCGGCGGCAAATGATTGCGACTGCCCTGACGGGTTTTTTCACCGCTTTTTCGCTGATCCTTGCCATCGGCGCGCAGAACGCATTTATCTTGCGCCAGGGCCTGTTGCGCCAGCATGTGTTTGCGCTGTGCCTGCTTTTTGCGCTGTCCGATGCCATCCTGATAACGCTTGGCGTGGCCGGTTTTGGCTGGCTTGTCACCCTCAGCCCGCGCTTTCCAGACATTATGGCCATGGGCGGCGCGGTGTTCCTGATCTTTTATGGCGCCTCGCGGTTTTGGGCCGCCTTCAAGGGCAATCATGATCTTGGCAGGGCCAAAGGGGCTGGCGCCGGGTTGTGGCCAACACTTCTGATGGGTTTGGCGCTGACATGGCTCAATCCACATGTGTATCTCGATACATTGGGGCTGATCGGGGCGGTGTCCTCGCAATATATTGCGCCGCTGGAAAAGCTGGTCTTCGGGTTGGCCGCAATCAGCGCCTCGTTCGTATTTTTCTTCTCGCTTGGTTACGGCGCGCGGTTTTTGGCACCGGTCATGCAGACCGTGCGGGCATGGCGGATACTTGATGCGCTGATCGGTGTGGTGATGTTGATGATCGCGTTTGGTCTTGTAACCTCGATCCTTTAATCTTCCCACCACCAGACTTCCGGCAAAAACCCCAGCCAATCGCCGTAAACCGGCAGGCGCGCGGGGAATTTCAACTGGGATTTATGGGCCAGACGGCTGACATTGTTATACCAAACCGGCACCACATAGCGCCCGGAAATCAGCACCCGATCAAGCGCGCGGGTGGCGGCGACAAAATCATCGCGGCTGGTTGAGGTCAGGATAGTTTCGATCATCGCATCCGCTGCGGGCGCGTCCATGCCCATGAAATTGCGCGTACCCTGATTGAGCACACCTTTGGAGCCCCAATAAAGATTTTGCTCGTTTCCGGGTGACAGTGACAGGCTCCAGATATTGAACATCATGTCGAAATCATAACTGTCACGACGCGATTTATGTTGAGCGTTATCAACAAGTTTCAGGGTGACGTTAATGCCAAGACGTTTCAGCGTATCGGCGTAAAGATTGGCAATCGCCTCGTTCGCGCTGGAGCGCAGCATGATTTCAAATGCAAACGGCGCGCCATCCGAATTGCGCAAGATCCCGTCCGCCGCGACATTCCAGCCCGCCGCCGCCAATTGCTGCGCTGCGATTTTGAGGTTCTTGCGATTGCGTTTCTTGCCATTGGATTTGGGCAAAACATAGCCTTTCAGCGCGCCGGGCAGCAGACTGTCGCTGAACGGCGTCAGCAGTTCAAGAACCACGCCCTTGGCCGCACCCGCCTCCATACCCAGCTCGGAATTGGAGAAATAGCTTTCGGCGCGTGGCGCACGGCCCTTGTTGATGACCTGATTGATGAACTCAAAATTAAACGCATAGATCAGCGCATCGCGCACCCGCCAATCGGCGAAAATCGCGCGTCTTGTGTTAAAGACAAAACCGCGCATACCGGATGGGCGGCCATGCGGGATGATGGATTTGACGACCTCGCCGCGCTGAACAGCCGGAAAGTTGAACTGATCCTCCCATTTCTGGGCGTTCAATTCGCGATAAACCGAGGTTTCACCGGCCACAAACGCCTCGAACGTCACCGATGCGTCGCGGAAATATTCGTATTTGATCTCGTCCAGATTGTTCAGCCCCTGATTATAGGCCAGATCCCTGCCCCAGTAATCGGGGTTGCGTTTGAATTTGACAAAGCGGTTGGCCTCGTATTCGCCCACCACATAGGGGCCGCTTCCCGTTGGCAGATCAAGCGAGCTTTCGTCAAATTCCCGCCCGTCCCAATCGGATTTTTTCAGAACCGGACGCAGGCCGATAATCAGCGGCAGCTCGCGATCGATCTGATTGAAGGTGAACCGCACCGAGCGCGGGCCGGTCTGTTCGGACGTCTCAACTTTGGACCATGAATTGGCGTAGCGCGGCACACCCTTGCTGGCGAGGGTCTCAAACGACCAGATCACATCCTCGACCGTCACCGGGCTACCGTCAGAGAATCGGGCCTCCGGGCGCAAGGTGAATTCGACCCATTCGCGCTTGGGTCCAACCTCTATCGATTCGGCCAACAATCCGTAAAGGCTGAAAGGTTCGTCCCAGTTTCGCCCCATCAGTGTCTCGTAAACATGCACCCGCACCCCCCAGGGGGCGCGGCCCTTGCGAATGTAAGGATTAAAGCTGTCAAAGCCGCCACGCTCACCAAAAGCGATTCGCCCACCTTTGGGGGCGTCAGGGTTGGCGTAGGGTAGGGACACAAAATCCGGTGGTAGTTGGGGGTCACCATACATAGCTATGGCGTGTTTGGCCTGCGCGGCGGCCATCACCGGCAACAGGCTGAAGGCGGCAATGGCAAGGGCGCGGCAAAGGCTGGTAAGGTTTGAACGTGTCATCTCGGCAACAAATACTTTCGTAAAGTCAGGTTATGACCCCAAGCCTAAGGCGCGGGCGCAAAATATTCAAATTTTAACTTGGCGCGCGCGCCTGCATTTCGTATAACGAGGTCACTGCTCGATAGGTTTCTTGCCTGTATGAAACCTGCCTCAATAACTTAACGCCCTCCTTGTGAGGGCGTTTTTTTGTGGATCGGGTTTTGGCGGGCGTGTGAAGGGTGGGCAGTAAACATCTAAATATACGCGATAAATCAGGTTGAAGGTTTCGCCGTCAGATCTTCGATGAACAGGCTGACAAGCTGGGCCCGGCCAGTCACGTTCGCTTTGCGAAAAATCGCGTTGCACTGGGATTTGATCGTACCAACGCTTTTGCCGCGCAGCGCCGCGATTTCATCATTGGACATGCCCTTGATGGTGAAACCCGCCACGTCGCGCTCGGATGGCGACAGGCCCCATTCGTCAAACCGGACCTGCATCAATTCGTGAAACGCACCCCTGGCCGCCAGCATGGTGGAGCGCATTTGGGAGGCCCGGCGCACCAGATTGACCAGCATCACAACGCCAAGAACAACCCCGAGGATCAGGCCAATGATGGTCGCGCCCTGCACCAGTTCGTAATATTCCCAGCTCATCGGCACGGTGCGCAGGCCAAAAATATCCATGCCGAAATCGACGATGAAAAACACCGAGAACACGGCCTGAAGCACGATGATGAACAGAAGGATCATGCGATCCTTGCGAAAGCCGACGGTCAGTTTCATTCAATGTCCTCGATGTTTTCATGCGCCCCAATTGCTGGCGGTTAACCGCCCATACCGCCACCCATACCGCCGGAACTGCCGCCATTGCCGCCCATGCCGCCGCTATTGCCGCCCATGCCCGAGCCGCCGGTTCCGCCCATATTACCGCCGTTTTGCTGGGCCATCATGGCGCGCATTTCGGCGATCCGCGCCGTCATGTCGACCTCGCGCAGGATTTCGCCGGTATGCTGGTTCATCACCACTTCGCGCGCCATATCCGATGACATGGCGCTGATTTTGACCCGGCCAAAGAACGTTTTGCTGACTTGAAACTGGGTATAGCCAAGCGCTTGCAGGCGGCTGATGGTTTCCTGGGTCATATCGGTCTGGGCAAATGCGGCGCTGGCAAACAGGCTTGCGACGAGCAGCCCCGTGGCGAGGGGTGTTGCTATTTTGGGTTTACGGGTCATGTGCTGTCCTAACAAGGTTGGTTTCCGGCTTGAGCACCGGTGATGCACCGATCAAACAAATCTGCGCCGGAAATGAAATCCAACAGAAGATTAAATCGCCGAAATGAACTCCAGTTTATTAGATATTGCTAATATACCGACAAAAGCAATGGGGTTTACCCCGGAAAATCAGGCGGTAAGCCTTTTCCTTCATGCCCGCGCAGGTACCGCGTGTAAAATTCCGCACTGGCATTGGCCGAGTCGAGCCGTTATTCGGCCTCCATGACACAACCATCCCTCTTTGATGCAGGCCCGCCGCCACCCTGCCCCGCGCCGTTCAATATGGCGGCCTATGTGCTGGCCAAAGCACCGCTCGATCCGGGCAAGCCGGCACTGGAATTGCTGGGGCCGGCGGGGGCTGACATCTGGTCATACGCAAGACTTGAGCATGCGATCCATGCCACGGCGGGTGGTTTGCAATCGCTGGGTCTGCCACAAGGTGCGCGGATTTTGCTGCGCATCGGCAATGATGTGGATTTTCCGATTCTGTTTCTGGCCGCGATCCTGTCGGGGTTTGTGCCGGTGCCGACCTCCTCACAACTGACCACGCCCGAGGTGGATTTCCTGATTGACGATCTTGCGCCTGATCTGGTGGTGTTCGGTGACGGTATCACGCAGCCGACATCCCTGCCCTGCCCCGCCCTTGGCCCCGATGAAATCGCCGCCTTTCGCGACCATGAACCGGGCAAGATCGCCATGGGCGCGCCCGATCGCGGCGCCTATATCATCTATACCTCCGGCACATCCGGCAAACCGCGCGGTGTCGTGCATGCCCATCGCGCCATCTGGGCCCGCCGCATGATGTGGGCGGGCTGGTACGGTTTGCGCCAGGACGACCGGTTGTTGCATGCGGGCGCTTTCAACTGGACCTATACGCTTGGCACCGGCCTGATGGACCCCTGGGCCATCGGCGCAACCGCCCTGATCCCGGCACCTGACACCGGGCGCGCCGAGCTTGTCGAGATGCTACGCAAACATCGCGCCAGTATCTTCGCCGCCGCACCCGGCGTTTACCGCCAGATCCTGAAAACCGGCATTGATCTGACCCTGCCGCATCTGCGCCACGCCCTGTCGGCTGGTGAAAAACTGCCGCACGCACAAAAAGAAACCTGGCAGCGGGCCACCAACCGGCCGATTTTTGAGGCTTTGGGGATGAGCGAGGTATCGACCTTTATCTCGACCTCTCCGGCGCATGAAAACACCGGGCAAGCTGCGGGCTATCCGCAGCAGGGCCGCCGCATTGCGGTGCTTGATCCTGAAACGTTTGAGGTCGTGGCACGTGATCGCGCCGGGGTTCTGGCGGTCTCGAACCGTGATTGCGGCCTGATGCTGGGCTATCTGAATGACCAGAGCGAGACCCGCGCCAGGTTCCACGGCGAATGGTTTCTGACCGGCGATATGGTGTGCATGGCCGAGGATGACGCCATCACCTATCTGGGGCGCGATGATGACATGATGAATGCCGGCGGCTATCGGGTATCGCCGATCGAGGTGGAAACCGCGCTCAATGCGCATCCCGATATCGTTGAAAGCGCCGCCGCCATGGTCGAGGTCAAGCCTGACACATTCGTGATTGCGGCCTTCTATCATTCGGACATAGACTTGGCTGAAACCACGCTGGCCGACTGGTGCGCCGAACGCTTGGCCCATTACAAATGTCCGCGGGTTTTTGTAGCGGTTCAGGGCTTGCCAAAGGGCGCAAACAACAAGTTAAGACGCGGCGATTTGCGCACCGCTTACAAGGGGGTCAGATGACCAAGCTCGATATTATTTCCGATCCGATCTGCCCGTGGTGCTATATCGGCAAGGCGCGGCTGGATCGGGCGCTGGAAAGCCGCCCCGAGCATAGTTTTGAGATTGAGTGGCACCCGTTCCAGCTCAACCCCGACATGCCACCCGAAGGCATGGACCGGCGCGAATATCTTGAGATGAAGTTCGGCGGCAAACAAGGCGCGGTGGATTTTTACGGCAACATCGCCCGCGCGGCGCAAGATGCAGGGCTGCATGTCAACTTTGAAAAAATCGACCGCACCCCCAGCACGCTCGATGCGCACCGCGCCATCCATTGGGCCGGTCTTGAGGGCAAGCAAACCCGTTTTGTGACTGGCCTGTTCAAGGCGTTTTTCGTTGAGGGTTTGGATATTTCCAAGCATCAGGTGCTGGTGGATGTGGCCAAATCGGTTGGCATTGACGGCGACATGATCGCCAAGCTGCTGGCCCAGGACGTCGACAAAGAGGGCATCCGCAAGCGTGACAAATATGCCCGCGAAAAAGGCGTGCGCGGGGTGCCATGCTTTATCGTTGCAGATCACCATGTGGTGCAGGGGGCGCAGTCCGCCGAAATGTGGACCAATGTGATTGACGAGATTACGGCGAAATCGGAAAGCGCGGCCGAGTAAGCCTGAATGACCATCCGCACCCTACCCTTTTTCGAGTTCATCCTGCTGATCGCCATCATGTTCGCCATGATCGCCTTTGGC
>JAADIC010000139.1 GCA_013151535.1 Alphaproteobacteria bacterium
TGGCGATGGCGAGGCGCTGAACTGGCATTTTGACCGCTCCGAATTCACCACGACGCTGTTGTTACAGGCGGCAGACGAGGGTGGGGATTTGCAGTTTCGTAAAGATTTGAGAACGGCGGATGATCCGAATTACCAAGGCGTGGTTAGCCTGCTGGAAGGCAGGGATCCCGAGATGCAGACCCTGAAACTTTTGGCCGGCACCCTGAACGTTTTTCGTGGTGTGAACACGCCACATCGGGTGACCAAAATTCGCGGCAACACCCAGCGTATCATGTCGGTGCTGTGTTATTACGAGCGCCCCAATGTCCGCTTCAGCCCCAGCGAGCAACTGGGCTTTTATGGCCGCGAGAAATAGCAATGACGCTGAAAACCCCCTTCAAAGACGCCCGTAAGCTGGCCTATCTGAACAGTGAAGGCGCGGATAAACCGTTGAAATCTCCGGTCAGTGACCATGTGCTGGCCAAGGCCCGCGCCTATCGGCTGAACCGGTTTCGCCGCGAGATGGCCCGCCACGATGTAGGGGCGTTGCTGCTTTATGATCCGATCAATATCCGCTATGCGTTTGACAGCTCCAACATGCAGGTCTGGACTGCCCATAACGCCATTCGCTACGCCTTGATTCTGGCAGATGGTCCGGCGATCCTGTTTGAATTCAAAGGTTGCGAGCATCTGAACGAGGGCCTGCCCGGCATAGATGAAATCCGCACGGCAATCGCCTGGATGTACATGACAAACGGTGACAAGGCCCGCGCACAGCTTGCCGACTGGGCCGATGAAATCGTCGATCTGATGCGCGAACACACGCCTGATAACATGCGCCTCGCCGCTGACAAGCTGGACCATCCCGGCGTGAAGGCGCTTGAAGACAGACAGCTTTCGCTGGTCGAAGGCACGCAATTGACCGAGCTTGCCCGCGCCATCAAGTCGCCCGAGGAGATCGAGCTGATGCGCTGGACCATTCGCGTTTGTGAGGCGGGAATGGCGCGCATCTACGAGCATTCCATCCCCGGCATCACGGAACGCGAGCTTTGGGCGCATCTGCATTTTGAAAACGCGCGTTCGGGTGGGGACTGGCTGGAAACCAAACTGCTGACCTGTGGGCCGAACACCAACCCCTGGTACAAGGAATGCTCTGATCGGGTTTGTCAGGCGGGTGAAATGATTGCGTTCGATACGGACATGATCGGGCCATATGGCTATTGCGCCGACCTGTCCCGTGCCTGGATTTGCGGCTATGGGCCGATGAATGAGGTGCAAAAGCGGCTCTATGGGGCGGCGCTGGATCAGATCAACCACAATCTGGCGCTGCTGAAACCGGGGATGAGCTACGCCGAGTTCAACGCCAAAAGCTGGCGCATACCCGATCCCTATGTGGATTATCGCTATTCGCTGGCGCTGCACGGGGTTGGCATGGCGGACGAATACCCAGTGGTGCCGCTGCATGTGGATTGGTCGGATCGCGTAGCGAAGGGGCGGTTTGAACCGGGCATGGTCCTGTGTGTGGAAAGCCTGATTGGCGAGGCGGGTTCGGAATGTATCAAACTTGAAACGCAGGTTCTGCTTACGGAAAACGGTGCCGAGCGTCTGGATACGTTTCCCTGGGAACAGATTTAGAGAGTGTAGGGGTAGGCGATGATCGAGGGTCGAAAACGGCGCGGTGGGCGCAAGTTGAAAATCGCAGCGGCAGCAAGCTCTGCCCGTGTCGTGAACTACCGTCAATTGCGCCATCCGTTCACGCCTCAACGCATATTCTCGGACGATTCTGTGCAGGCGATCCACGAGGCGGCGCTGACGATGCTGGAGACTCTCGGCATTAAATTCCTGTTGCCCGAGGCGCGGGATTTGCTGCGCGGTGCCGGGGCGCTGGTGGATGACGACACCCAAATGGTGCGGATCGGGCGTGAGATTATTGCGGCGGCCATCAAGTCTGCACCAAAATCCATCCGCCTGCGCGCTATAAACCCGATCCGCGAGCAGATCTATGAGCAGGGGGCGCTGCTGTTCACCCCGGGTTCTGGCTGCCCGAATGCCACCGATCTTGAACGTGGTCGCCGCCCCGGCAGCTTGCGCGATTTTGAAGATGCGATCAAACTCCAGCAAAGTTTTGACGTGATCCATAAACACGGCCCCTCGGCAGAACCGCAGGACATTCCGATCCATAACCGCCACTACGCGATGATGCGCGCCCAGATGACGCTGGGTGACAAACCGCTATTCGTCTATGCGCGTGGGCGCGGGCAGGTTGAGCAAAGTTTTGATCTTATCCGCGCCGGTCTGAACCTGTCGGACGATGATTTTCGCGACGGAGTCTGGGCGAGCACGGTCATCAACACCAATTCGCCACGTCAGGTGGATAGCCCCATGGCGCAAGGTATCATTGATTTCGCCCGCGCCGGGCAGATGTCGATCATCACGCCGTTCTGTCTGGCGGGGGCCATGGCACCGGTGACGGTGGCAGGCGCGCTGACCCTGCAACATGGCGAGGCGCTGGCCTGTATCGCGTTGGCGCAAGTGGCGGCAAGTGGTGCGCCAGTGTCCTATGGCGGGTTTTCCTCGAACGTGGATATGAAATCGGGCGCACCGGCCTTTGGCACGCCCGAACATGTGAAAATGCAGCTCGGCTCGGGGCAGTTGGCGCGGTTGATCGGTTTTCCGTGGCGTTCGGCCGCTGGCTCGGCCAGCAATGTGGCAGACGCCCAAGGGGCAACCGAAAACGTGATGGGCCTGTGGGGCGCGCTGCAAGCGGGGGCAACCATGGTGGTGCATTCGGCGGGCTGGCTGGAAGGCGGGCTATCCTTTGGCTTTGAGAAATTCATCTTCGATGTTGAGGCCTTGCAAAGCCTGGCCGAGCTTTGCACACCAACCCCGGCGGATGCTGGTGCCATCGGCATGGACGCGCTGGCCGAGGTCGAACCGGGTGGCCATTTCTTTGCCGCTGCCCACACGATGGAACGCTACGCCACCGCGTTTTATGAACCACTCGTGGCGGATCTGTCGAATTTCGGCGCATGGACCGAGGCGGGTGGTAAAACCGCGGCTGAGCGCGCCTTGGGTGTTTGGCAGCAGGTCTTGCGTGATTATCTGAAACCTGAAGGCAGCGATGATATTGCGCATCGTCTTGCACCCATGATCGAGGAGATGGAAAAAACTGGTGGTGCAGCACCTTTGGATTGATGAATGTTGGCGCAGCCGCAACAGATTATTTCTGGCCAGAAAACAGGTGGCACAGAGCGTCAAAATATGGTTTGGCTAGGCCCGCACAAATCGGAAGGCCAAAATGTCGAAAAAAACCGCTTTTATAACCGGAATCACGGGGCAGGACGGCTCTTATCTGGCGGAACTTCTGCTCAGCAAAGGCTATGAAGTTCACGCTATTCTGCGCCGTTCGTCCGTGTTCACCACGCCGCGAATTGACGCCATTCTGGATCACGAAGACCTGCACACTTACCACGGCGATCTGGCTGACAGCTCCAACCTGCATCGGCTGATTTCCGATATCAACCCGCAGGAGATTTACAATCTCGGGGCGCAGTCCCATGTTGGCGTCAGCTTTGAAGTGCCGGAATATACCGCCGAGGTGACCGGCATCGGCACCGTGCGCCTGCTGGATGCGATCCGCGACAGCAAGGTCGATTGCCGGTTCTATCAGGCCTCCACGTCCGAGTTGTTCGGCGGTATTCCGGGTACTGAACCGCAGTCAGAAACCACGCCGTTTTACCCGAAATCCCCCTACGGGGCTGCGAAATGTTACGCCTATTGGGTGACGGTAAACTACCGCGAGGCTTACGGCATGTTTGCCTGCAACGGCATCCTGTTCAACCACGAAAGCCCGCGCCGGGGTGAGACTTTTGTGACCAAAAAGGTCACCCAAGCCGTGGCGCGTATCCATCAGGGCCGTCAGGATGTTCTGAAGCTCGGCAATATCGACGCCAAGCGCGACTGGGGCCACGCGCGCGATTATGTGCGTGCCATGTGGCTGATGCTGCAAGCGGACGAGGCCCGCGATTATGTGATTGCCACCGGCGAAACCCACACCGTGCGCGAGTTCGTGACGCTAGCTTTTGCGCAAACCGGCGTGACGCTGGATTGGCAAGGCAGCGGCGTGGACGAGGTCGCGACCGACGTGGCGACCGGCAAGGTGCTGGTCCAGATCGACCCGCGTTATTTCCGCCCCGCCGAGGTGGAATTGCTGCTGGGCGATCCCTCCAAAGCCGAACGCGAACTCGGTTGGAGGCGTGAAGTTTCGTTTCAGGAACTGGTGGCTGGAATGGTCAAATACGATCTTGAGAATGATGGATTTGGCGGCCCTGAATGAGCATTGATTTTGACATTCAGCCGTCTGACCTTCTGGACGGCGTGCAAATCCTGACACCCTCGGTTTTCGAGGAATCTCGCGGTAATATCTGGACATCGTATCGCGCGGACGAGGTCGATGGCTTGCTGCCGGATGGCCTTAGCTTCAAGCATGACAAATTCAGCCAATCCATCGGCAACGTCCTGCGCGGTATCCACGGCGATCACAAAAGCTGGAAACTGGTCACCTGCGTTTATGGCGAAATCCATCAGGTGGTGGTCGATATGCGCGAAGGCTCCAGCACTTACCTCAAATGGCAACGCTTTGTTATCAATCGTGAGAACCAGCGCCTGATCCTGATCCCGCCGGGTATGGGCAACGCTTATTACGTCACCTCGGACGCGGCGGTTTATCACTATAAACTGGCCTACGCGGGCGACTATATCGACGCTGACCAACAATTCACCGTGGCGTGGAATGATCCCCGCCTGAACATTGATTGGCCGACGGATGATCCCATCCTGTCGGCCCGCGACGCGAGGCTGGCATGACACAAGTGATTGAACACGATGGGCAAATCATCTCGATCATTCATCGCAATGAAGACTGGAAACAGGGGTTGGATTTCATCACCCCGAACGATCTGTTCGTGCAGGTCGGCACCTGGTGGTACGGTAAAGGCAAGAAACTGGCCAGCCACATCCACAAGGATTTCAACCGTCCCGGCGGGCGCACCATGGAAAGCGTCTATGTGCGGCGCGGCTCGATGAAAGTGATCCTTTACACCGAAAAACGCGAGCAGTTTCAGGATTATGTGCTGAACGAGGGCGATCTGGCGGTTTTTGCTTACGGCGGCCACGGCTATGAGATTCTCGAGGACGGCACCCAGATTATTGAAAGCAAAAACGGCCCGTTTGTTGACGTTGCAACCGACAAAGACAAGTTTGAGGACCAGCCATGAAGCTGAACCTGGGCTGCTGGCACCGCCACATCCCCGGCTGGGTGCATGTGGATCTGTGCGACATGCCGCATATCGATTATAAAAGCGGCATTGATAAATTGCCGATGTTTGCCGATGGCAGCGCCGATCTGATCTATTCCAGCCATAGCTTCGAATATTTCGACCGCCAGCAGGCGGTGGATGTTCTGGCGGAATGGCATCGGGTGCTGAAACCCGGCGGCACCCTTCGCCTTGCGGTGCCGGATTTTGACAGCTTGCTGAAGGTCTACGCCAAAACCGGCGAGATCAAGCGCATCCTTGGCCCGCTTTATGGCCGCATGGAGATCGAGACCGAGGGTGGCTCGGAAACGCTCTATCACAAGACCACCTATAATTTCGCGTCGCTGGCCGAACTGCTGGGCGAGAACGGTTTTACCGATGTGCACCGCTATGATTGGCAGCAGACCATCCACAAAGATTACGACGACCATTCCCAAGCCTATTTCCCGCATATGGACAAGGAAAACGGCATACTGGTTTCACTGAATATCGAGGCGACAAAACATGTCTGACGACTTCATCATGCAGATGCGGCCCTGGTTCGGGCAGGAAGAAAAAGACGCACTGGCGGCCTATATGGAAGAAGACGGTTTCCTGACCGAATTTCGCCGCACCGCAGCGTTTGAGGCGGACATTGCCGCCTTCACCGGCGCGAAGCATTGTGTGGTTGTCAACAACGGCACCATCAGCCTGACGCTGGCGGCGCTGGCCGTCGGGGTTCAGGCTGGGGATGAGGTGATCGTGCCCAATTACACCATGATCGCCACGCCCAATTCGGTGCAGATGTTCGGCGCGAAACCAGTGTTTGTTGATGTGGAGCGCGATACGCTTTGCATGGGTATCGAGGCGGCGCGCGCCGCGATTACACCAAGAATCAAAGCGTTGATGCTGGTGTCCGCGAACGGACGTTACCCAGCGGCGGGGATTGAGGCGTATGAGAAATTATGCAGTGAAAACAATATCATCCTGATAGAGGACTCGGCACAATCGCTTGGCTCTCATTATCCAGACGGCACCCATATCGGGCGCAAGGGGCTGGTGGGATCGTTCTCGTTCTCTGCCCCCAAAATCATTTCCACGGGGCAGGGTGGGGCGCTAATTACCGATGACGATGATGTGGCCGCGCGCTTGCGCCGCCTCAAGGATTTTGGCCGAGCGGGGGGTGGCAATGACATTCACGACAGTGTCGGCTATAACTTCAAATTCACCGAATTACAGGCGGTGATCGGTCAAGAGCAGATGAAGAAACTGCCCTGGCGGGTGGCGCGCAAACGCGAGATTTATGCGCGCTATCGCGGCAATCTGAAGGGCGTCAACCAGATCGGCTTTTTCGACCAGAACCTGAGCCACACAACCCCGTGGTTCATCGACTGCGTCGCCGAGGATCGCGCCGCTTTACAAGACCATCTGAAAGCTGCCGGTATCGGCACCCGCGTCATGTATCCGCCGATCAACCGGCAGGAGGCTTACAACGTGCCGGGCGATCATCCTGTTTCGGAATGGATCGGTGAAAAAGGTCTGTGGCTGCCCTCTGCGACCCAGTTAAGCGACGGTGATGTGGATCGGGTGACAGACGCGATTCTGGGGTTTTACGGCAGTTGATCCGCCGCACCGATATCCCAAAACAGGCCGGTCATGGCGCGCACCGCATCGCGTGAAACGCTGAGCAACACATGCTCGTTCGGGGCGTGTTGTGAACAACCACCGTAAGAATGCGGTATCCAGATCGTTGGCAATCCAAGCGTGTTGCAAAACACATGGTTGGGGATGAAACCGCCGAGATTGGGCAAGACATGCGGGGCCTTGCCGCTGGTTTTGTGCAACGACGCCGTGACAAACCTTACCCACGGATTATCGGGGTCAAGCCGGGTGGCCGGGGCAATTGCATCGTTCGTTTGGGTGATTTTAACCGTTTCAAACCCGTGACGATCCAGATGCCGCCGCAAGGCGGTCAAAATGTCGTCCTCATCCGTGCCAACCACAAACCGCAACTGGCAGGTGGCGCGGGCCGATCCTGAAATCGCGTTTTGCGGCGCTTCCGGCACGCCACTTTTCTGGGCCAGAATGGCGAAAGAGTTCCAGCCAAAGACCCGTTCGGCAGGGGATTGATCCACCTCGCCCCATCCTTCAGAAATCTCGGGCCCGCCGCCACCCACGGGCAGGTCGCGCAACTGGGCGATGATGTCAGGCGTTAGGCTGTCAGGCCGCCATTCCGGCACCAGAATTCGCCCGCGTGCATCGGTGATCGTGGCCAAGGCATGGACCAAAATCATCGCCGGATCTGCCAGCAGGCCACCCCAATTGCCGGAATGGTTGGCACTAGCGCGTAAATTCACCGACAGATCGAAATTGATCGCCCCGCGCGACCCCATGAAAACCGTCGGCGTATCAGGCTGCAAACGCGGCCCGTCCGAGGCGATGAACACATCGGCGGTCAGGGCGTCGCGTTGATCTTCGATAAAGGCCTCAAGCCCGGGCGAGCCGATTTCCTCGCCCATTTCGATCAGGAGTTTGACGTTGAAACCAAGCCTGCCTCGTTCCGCCAAAACATTGCCAAGCGCCGTCAGGTTGATTAGATGCTGCACCTTGTTGTCGGCAGAACCACGCC
>JAADIC010000361.1 GCA_013151535.1 Alphaproteobacteria bacterium
AACTGGCCCCGGTCGGCCCTGGTGTGGAACGATTGGCCGAGGAGGCAACCGCGCTGTTCCCCGAGGCGCGCATTGCCATTCTGTCATCCGACCTGGCCCAGACGGCGCGCGCTATGAAGGCCCGGATTGAAGAAATCGCCAGTGGGGCGGCGGATTTGATTATCGGCACTCAGATGGTCGCCAAGGGGCACAATTTTCCGCTGCTGACACTGGTGGGGGTGATTGATGCTGATCTGGGTCTTCAGGGCGGTGATCTGCGCGCTGCCGAGCGCACGTTTCAACTGATGCGCCAAGTGGCGGGGCGGGCAGGAAGGGCCGACAAAAAGGGCATCGCTCTGCTCCAGACCCATCAGCCGGATCATCCGGTGATTAGGGCGATCATCTCGGGTGATGACGAGGGGTTCTGGCAGGCCGAAGCGGCGCAAAGACAGGCGGCGGGCGTGCCGCCGTTCGGACGCATGGCGGGGATTGTTTTGTCCGGCCCGGATGTGGCGGCGGTGTTTGATCTGGCGGGCGAAATGGCGCGGCGCGTTGGCCCGCTTGAGGCCGTGGGCGCGCAGGTTTATGGGCCCGCGCCCGCGCCGATTGCCCGGATACGCGGGCGACATCGGGTGCGTTTGCTGGTGAAAGCCGCCAAGGGTGTGCCGTTGCAAGTGGCCTTGGCGCGCTGGGCCGGGCAGTTCAAACTGCGCGCCAATATGCGCCTGACAATCGATATTGATCCGCAGAGCTTTTATTGAAAATTTTTATCGAAAAATTTTCGGCTTAAGAATTTTCGGGAAAATTCTTCTTTTCAGAGCATCCCGATCATAATTCTGGTCAAGGCGGGACTGGCTGGGTAAAAGGCTGCGATACTGACCGATAAAGCGGCTTAACCCATGCCTAGTGACATTCAGCCAAGGCCCGGAATTCTGGACATCGCGCCCTATGTGGGTGGAGCGTCGACGCTGGCGGGCGGCGGCAAGGTTTATAAACTCAGCTCGAACGAGAACCCGTTGGGGCCGTCGCCCAAGGCGGTTGCGGCCTATAGGGCGGCGGCGGAAACGCTTGCGCGCTATCCGTCCTCGGATCACGCGGATTTGCGCGCCGCCATTGGCAAGGTGCACGGGGTTGATCCGGCGCGCGTCATTTGCGGTGATGGCTCGGACGAGGTGATTTCGTGGCTCTGTTACGGTTATGCCGGGCCTGGAGATGAGGTGCTTTATACCGAGCACGGCTTTTCCATGTACAAGATTTGCGCGCTGGCGGCGGGGGCGACGCCAGTAGCTGCGCCGGAAATCGAGCGGCGCGTGGATGTCGGCAACCTGCTGTCGGCCTGCAATGATCGCACGCGGCTGGTGTTTATCGCCAACCCCGCGAACCCGACCGGCACCTTGTTGCGCCATGACGAGCTGACGGCGATTGCCAAGGGCCTGCCGCCGCGTGCCATGCTGGTGATCGACGGAGCCTATGCGGAATTTGCCGAGGATTACGACGCGGGCCTTGCGCTGGTCGAGGCGCGGGAAAATGTGGTGATGACGCGTACATTTTCCAAGATTTACGGGCTGGGTGGTTTGCGGGTCGGCTGGGGTTATGGGCCTGCCGAAATCATCGGGGTGTTGAACCGTCTGCGCGGGCCGTTCAATGTGTCATCTGCTGGTCTTGCGACCGCTAAGGCGGCGGTGCTGGATGTGGCTTACACCGCGCATTGCAAGGCCGAAAACGCCAAATGGCGGGGCTGGTTGCGCGATGAATTGGCGGAGATTGGTATTGCCTCGGACGAAGCACACGGGAATTTTGTGCTGGCGCGGTTTGGCTCGGTTGAACAGGCGCAGGGTGCGGATGCGCATTTACGCAAGGCGGGGATTATCGTGCGGCAGGTTAAGGGCTACGGTCTGCCGGAGTGTTTGCGCATTACCGTGGGTGACGAACAAAGCTGCCCTTTGCTGATTGGCGCATTGACGGAATTTATGAAAGGGCGGGGCTGATGGCCGTGATCTATGAAAAAGTCGCCCTTTTGGGGCTGGGTCTGATTGCCTCTTCCATGGCGCTTGCGATGCGCCAACACGGGTTGGCGACCCAGATCGTGGGCCATGCGCGCACCAGCGAAACCCGCGCGGTCGCGCTGGAAATCGGGCTGGTTGATGCGGTGTTCGAGACGGCGGTCGAGGCGGTAAAAGACGCTGATCTGGTGGTGTTCTGTGTGCCAATTGGGGTGATGGCGGCGGTTGCGGCTGAAATCGCGCCACATCTGAAAGCGGGGGCGACGATCAGTGATGTTGGCTCTGTCAAAGGCGCGGTCATCAAGGCGATTGCGCCGCATCTACCTGAAAACGTGCATTTTATTCCGGCGCATCCGCTGGCGGGCACCGAACATTCCGGCCCGCGTTCGGGTTTCGCCACGCTGTTTGAAAACCGCTGGTGCCTGCTAACGCCGGATGAGAACACCGATCCGCAGGCGCTGAAAAACCTGCGCGCCCTGTGGCAGGGCATGGGCGCAAATGTCGATCAGATGGACCCCGATCACCATGATCTGGTGCTGGCCGTCACCAGCCACACGCCGCACCTGATTGCCTACACCATGGTCGGGGTGGCCGATGATCTGAAACGGGTGACGGAAAGCGAGGTTATTAACTATTCCGCCGCCGGTTTTCGCGATTTCACCCGCATTGCCGCGTCAGATCCGACCATGTGGCGCGATGTGTTTTTGAACAATAAAGACGCGACGCTGGAAATTCTGGGCCGCTTCACCGAGGAATTATTCGCCCTGCAACGGGCCATACGACGCGGTGATGGTGACGAACTTTTTAACTATTTCACGCATACAAGGGCGATCAGGCGTGGTATCATTGAAGCCGGGCAAGATACCGACGCGCCTGATTTCGGGCGCGGCGTTAAGGAATAAATAACGAACGGGCGGTTTATGCGGGTTGTTTTCAGCCTCGGGATTGTGGCGGCGATTACGGTTTGGGGCGTGATGCTGGCGGCTGCTCCGCTGACGTCGCCGCGCCCTAAACCGCGCGAATTGCGCGAGCAGGAGGCGCAGGAGCGCCCGAAACCCAAGGTCAGTTACCGCGCCACGATCCGCCCGAAACCGCGTGTCATTGTTGGCTATGTCGCGCCTTTGAAACCGGTGGATGTGACGCCTGAAATAGCTGGCAATGTTGGGTATGCCCTTGCCAGCACGCGGCCGGTTTACCGCTCGCCGCGCCCGCTTATGCGCCCGGCCAGCCTTGGCCGCGGCTTCACCCGCAAGACTTTTGCGCCTCGCGAAACCACGGTCAAGGAAAAGCCGCACCGAACCGCCTCGACCAAGCCCACGGCGATTTCCGGTGTTGGCGTGCTGTGTGGGGATGCGCGTATTCAGGGCGAGCGGATGGCCCCGGTTGCCGGCACCTTGCCGGGCTGTGGTATTGCCGATCCGGTGCGGGTCTATTCGCTTGACGGGGTGGCGTTAAGCCAGAAATCGGTGATGGATTGCACCACCGCCAAGGCGTTGCGCGGCTGGGTCACGGGGGCGGTCAAGCCGCAGATGAAGCGGCGCTATGGCAAGGTCAAATCCCTGACCGTGCTGTCGCAATATTCCTGCCGCACCCGCAATAGCAAGCCGGGGGCCAAGATCAGCGAACACGGTAAGGGCCGCGCCATTGATATCGGCGCGTTCACCTTTGCCGATGGCACCAAGCTGACGGTCAAGGATGGCTGGAAAAGTTACGGCAGCAAGAAAATCCTGCGCCGTTTGCAAGAAGCCGCTTGCGGGCCGTTTGGCACGGTTTTGGGGCCGGACGCGGATAAATTTCACCGCGATCATTTCCACATGGACACGGCGCGCTATCGCGGCGGGGCCTATTGCCGGTAGCGCAGGCCATGCGGTTCTATTCTTTTGGTTTGTCGTCGTAATCCGGGCTGAGTATCCGGTTCGCGTCACCATCCGGATCGTCAAACTGCCCCTTGCGCAGCATCCAGAAAAATCCGGCCAGCCCAAGGCCGCCCAGAAATAACGAGATCGGAATAAGCGCGATCAGAACGTCCATCAGCGCACCCGCCAGGAGTTGAGCGTCACCGTGATTGACGAGGTCGACATCGCCAGCGCCGCCATCAGCGGGGTGGCGAATCCCAACAGGGCAAAGGGCACGGCGATCAGGTTGTAAATCGCCGAGAGCGCGAAGTTTTCCTTGATCCGCGCGCGGGCCGAGCGGGCGGTTTTGATGCAGTCGCTCAGCACCGAAAAGTCCGATCCCAGCACCACAATATCAGATGCGGTGCGTGCCGCATCAATGGCCGAGGCAGGCGAGATCGATACATGCGCCGCCGTCAGCGCGGCGGTGTCGTTGAGGCCGTCGCCGACCATCAGAACCTGTTTGCCATCCGCCGTCAGCCCTTCGATGATGTCGAGTTTCTGTTGCGGCGTCACATTGGCGGCGACATTGTCGATGCCAAGCCTTTTGGCGATTGCCTGGGCCGCCGGGGCGCTGTCACCGGTGATAAGGTGGATGCCAAAGCCAAGTTTCTGTAACGCCGGGATCAGTTCGGCAATTCCGGGGCGGACGGTGTCTTTGAACATGAACGACACCGGGTTTTGCCCGTCGCGCAGCAGATGGGTGGCGGTTTGAGTGGCTTCGTCTGCCCCCACCCAACTGGCGCGGCCCAGCCGGACAAGTGCGCCGTTCAGCCGCGCTTCGATCCCGTGGCCGGGGATTTCCCTGACATCTGTCAGCCCGCTGAGCGCCGTAATATCCAGCGCCGTCAATGCGTTGGCCAGGGGATGAGAGGAATGGGCTGCCAGTCCCACCGCCAGCGCCAGATCATCCGGCGGGTAAATCCCGGGCGCCTCCAGCACCGGTGTGCCCAGTGTCAGGGTGCCGGTTTTATCGAAAACAACCGTGTCGATCTCGGCCAGCCGCTCAAGTGCTGTGGCGCTTTTCAGCAGGATGCCACGGCGAAACAGCCGCCCAGACGCGGCGGTGGTGACGGCGGGAACCGCAAGGCCAAGGGCGCAGGGGCAGGTGATAATCAGCACCGCGATGGCGATGTTCAGCGACAGGCGGATATCGCCGGACAGGATCATCCAGCCGACAAAAGCAAGCGCCGCCAACAGATGCACGCCGGGTGCATAAACCGCCGCTGCCCGATCCGCCAGCGAGGTATAGCGGTTGCGCGAAGTTTCGGCTAGGGCCACCAGTTCGGCCATTTTCTGCAAGCTGCTGTCTTTGGCGGTTGCCGTCACTTTGAGGCTTAACGGGCCGGTCAGGTTGATCTCACCGGCATTGACCGCGCATTTTGGCCCGACATAGGCGGGCAGGCTTTCGCCGGTCAGAAAGGCCCGGTCAACCTCGCTTTCGCCGGTCAGGATCACACCGTCAACCGGCATCCGCGCCCCGGGTTTGATGGCGATAACATCGCCGATGGCCAGCTCGGCCACAGGTGTCAGAACTTCGGCACCGTTTACAACCTTCAAGGCGCGCGGCACTTCCAGCGCCGCCAGTTCCTGCGCCGCCGAGCGGGCCGAGGCGCGGGTGCGGTGATCCAGATAACGCCCCGCCAACAGAAAAAATGTCAGCGACAGGGCCGCGTCGAAATAGGCATGTTCGCCACTTTGAGAGGTTTCATAAAGCGACATGGCCGCCGCCAATATGATCGCCAGCGAGATCGGCACATCCATGTTCAGCCGGCGCACTTTAAGGGCGGACAGCGCGCTTTTGAAAAACGGTTGCGCCGCATAGGTGATGGCGGGCAGGGCGATGAAGGCCGACACCCAATGCATCAGATCGCGGGTTGCGGCCTCGGCCCCGGCCCAGACGGAGACCGATAAAAGCATGACGTTCATCATGGCAAAACCGGCCACGGCCAGACGCTTTATCAAGGCTTTGCCCTCGGCGTCGGACTTCGTATCGGCCAGCAGGGATGGTTCAAGCTCGTGGGCTTCATAGCCGATAGCGGCAAGGGTGGCGACCAGATGATCGGCTGAAATTTCCGGCGCGGCCTCGATCGTTACCCGCTTGAGCGACAGGTTTACCCGGGCGGTTTCAACCCCGTTCTCTTTGGCCAAGCCCCGTTCGACTGCGGATATACATCCGGCGCAGCGGATGGTGGGCAGGGACAGGATGATCGGTGCGCAAGGGGCCCCGGTGAGCGGCTTTTCGGTATCAGAACCGACGGTTTGATCCAGCGCACCCATGCTCATGTCACTTCTTGTATACATTCACCGAATGGCGCTGGCGAAACAACACACCAGCGACGGATTTAGCCTTGAGCCGGATTTCCCATTTACCGCCATCCAGCGGAATGTCGATGCTATAGGGGCTTTGGCTTTGGGCAAAATCAAGCAACACATCGGAATTGGCATGGGTGGCGCGACCAACCGTTACAATCAGCTCACCAACATCGGCGGGCTTGCCGTCAGGGCCGGTTAGTTCCAGCAGCAGCGTCCCGTCTTCATAGGTCGCCTCCATGGTCCAGCCGAGTGACAATTGTGCCGCCTTTTCCTTGTTGAACACCTGACTGGCCACATAGGTGTTTTTGATCTCGAGGCCGGGGAAGGTGCTAATGGCAAAATATGCGCCGGTGGCATTCACCCCGATAATCAAGGCATAAAATACCAGAATAATGGCCAGAAACTTACGCCCGGTCAGGGTTCCGCTGGTCTCTTGTGTGTCGGTCATTTTACTTCCCTTTGCCGTTGAAAACAGAATCGCTGTAGGCGTGTTCGTTGGTTACCCAATCTTCTACCCAGATATGGATGTCCTTCAATCCGCCATTGGCCGCAGCCGAGCCAGCCGGAGCGGTTATAAAGACCCTGAAGCTGCCAGTCGAGTCAGCCGGCACCGTGACCGTGTTCGATCCTGTGCCCTGGAAAGAAAGTTTCAGGTCGTTTTCGGAGCGCACCTGAACATCATAAATATGTTCGACGTTCTGCTTGTTGAGAATACGGATATCATAGGTGTTGCGCACCGAGCCGTCCGACAGGATCACATAGACCGGATTGCGCACCGGCGAGACGTTGATCTCGGTTTTGGCGCGGGTGAACAGGGCCACCACCAAAATTGCACCGACCAGCGCCCACAGGACGGTATAGATGATCGTGCGCGGTCGGATGACATGTTTCCACGACGGTTTCCTAGGCCTGCCGGCGCGTTCGTTCTCTTCATCGGTCACGGCCATATAATCGATCAGCCCGCGTGGTTTGCCGATTTTGGTCATGACATCGTCGCAGGCGTCAATGCATAACGCGCAGGTGATACATTCCAACTGCTGGCCGTCGCGAATGTCGATGCCGACGGGGCAGACATTGACGCAGGCCATGCAGTCGATGCAATCGCCCAACTGATCGGCCTCGGCGGATTTGCGGTGTTTGCCGCGCGGCTCTCCGCGCCAGTCGCGATAGCCGATGGTCAGGGTGTCCTCGTCCATCATCGCGGCCTGAATGCGCGGCCAGGGGCACATATAGGTGCATATCTGCTCGCGCGCGAAACCGCCGAACAGGAAGGTTGTTCCGGTCAAAATTGCGACCGCACCATAGGCGACAAAAGCCGCCTGACCGGTGAACAGATCGACAAGCAGGGTGGGTGCATCGGCAAAATAGAACACCCAGGCCCCGCCGGTGGCCATGGCAATCGCCAGCCAGATACCCCATTTGGTGAGGCTCAGGCGCCATTTTCGGAAATTCCATTTGGATTTGTGCAGGCGCAAGCGGGCGTTTCGATCACCTTCGACCCAGCGCTCGACAAGGATGAAAAGATCGGTCCAGACGGTTTGTGGGCAGGCATAGCCACACCAGACCCGGCCAAGGGCCGAGGTGAACAGAAACAGGCCAAGCCCGGCCATGATTAAAAGGCCGGCGACGAAATAAAACTCGTAAGGCCAGATTTCGATCCAGAACATATAGAACCGGCGGTGCGCGAGGTCGATCACAGCACCGCCTGATCCGGCAAGTTCGGGCCACGATCCCAGCGCAGCCACGGTGTCAGGTAGTAGACGCCCAGCGTGAAAATCATCAAAGCCCATTTCAGGCGGCGGAAAATGCCCGAGACCCGTCTCGGAAAGATCGGATCGCGTGCTGCATAGAGTTTGGGGGCTTTGTCTGGTGAGCTGTTCATCTCACACGCCTTTCTAAATCCTGTTCACGGAGCATTTTATTTCACACCTAAAGCGGGGGTTTCTTGACATAAATCAAGCATAAAAGGCACCGGTCCCCGAAAGTGTGAACAGGACTGGGGAACCGGTGCCAGAATCTCCAGACGCAAGAGGGCGCATCCGAAGAAACTCTATGTCTTTTACTCGCCTCCGCCTTGGTCGTGGACATAGGTTGCCACCTGACGGATTTGAGACTCACTAAGGCGTCCGGCCCATGCGGGCATAACGCCAAAGCGGGCGTTTGTGATCGTGGCGGTCAAGGTTTCAGAATCACCGCCGTAAAGCCAGATTGCGTCGGTCAAATCGGGCGCGCCTTGATCTCGATCACCTTTTCCGGTGTCTCCGTGGCATGCAGAGCAATTTTCGGCGAATAATTCCTTACCAGCGGCGGCTTTTGTTGCGTCATTGTCCTGATTCGACAGCAGACGCACGAATTGCACCAATTGGCCGATTTCCCCAGGCTCCAGAAATTCGCCGAATTTCGGCATTTCCGAATAGCGGGTATCATCATTGGCTTCGTCGCGGATACCGTTGCTGATGGTGGCGTGGATATCTTCGATCTTGCCACCCCAGAGCCAGTCATCGTCGATCAGGTTTGGAAAGCCCGAGCCCGCCTTGATCCCGTTCGCACCCGCACCGTGGCACTGGGCGCACCATGTGGCAAACACCGCTTTACCGCCGTTCAGGGCATAGTTTTTCAATTCGGGATCATCGGAAATGGCCGAAAGCTCGACACTGGCAAGGCGTGTATCAACCTGGGCATTTGCATCGACAAAACTCTGGATATCATCGGCAACATCGGCGCGCGAACTGTAGCCAAGCAAGCCCGGCGTCGCCCCTTTCAGCATTGGCCAGGCCGGATAGGCGATGGTAAAGCCAATGGCCCAGACGATGGTGGCGTAAAACGTCCACAGCCACCAGCGAGGCAGGGGATTGTCATATTCCCGAATGCCATCCCATTCGTGGCCGGTGGTGGGTGGCTCGTTGTTCTTGTTCTGGTCTTGCTTACTCATGACCCGGCCTCGTTCTTGGATGTTTTCGGTTCAGGCGAATTTTCCACGTCGTCCGGATGGTCGACATGGCGCAACGGGATCTGGGCAATGTCCTTGCTTTTCGCGCCGCTGCCGGGGCGGAACGTGTGCAGGATGACCGCACCGAAGAACAGGAACATCGCCAAAAGCCCCCAACTATCCGCGAATTGTCTGAGGATCGTGTAGGTTTCCATTGTCTTTCCCCTTCTAGCGGCTTGCGTCAGGTTCGAAGGTCGAGAAGTCGACCATCGTGCCCAGCACTTGCAAATAGGCAACCAGCGCGTCCATTTCGGTCAGCTCGGGCTGGCCATCAAAGTTGCGCACGTTGACGTTGTCGCCATAGCGTTCAAACAAACCGTCGGTATCGGCATCCGGATCGGCCTGCGCGGCAAAATCGGCTTGCGCCTTGGCCACCATCTCGTCGGTGTAAGGCACGCCGACGTATTTATGGGTCTGCACCAGATCGGCGACATATTTGCCGTCGATGACCTTGTCGGACATGAAGCCATAGGTTGGCATGATACTGACCGGCACCACGGAACGCGGATCGGTCAGGTGGTTGACGTGCCATTCATCGGAATAACGCCCACCGACCCGGGCCAGATCCGGCCCGGTGCGTTTGGAGCCCCACTGGAACGGATGGTCGTATTGCGATTCCGCCGCCAGTGAATAAGGGCCATAACGCTCGACCTCATCACGCAAGGGGCGGATCATCTGGCTGTGGCAGAGATAGCAGCCCTCGCGGATGTAGATATCGCGCCCGGTCAGCTCCAACGGGGTGTAGGGGCGTATGCCCTCCACATCCTCGATGGTGTTTTCCAGATAGAACAGCGGCACGATTTCCACGATCCCGCCGATGGTCACGACCCCCAGACTGAGGGCCAGCAACAGCGTGGCGTTGGTTTCGACGATCTTGTGTTTGGTAAAAAACGACATGTGTTCACGCCCCTCTTATTCTGCTGGAACCGCCACCGGGCCACTGGCTTTTGCCGGTGTCGAGGTGACTGTTTTCCAAAGGTTGATACACATGACGATCGCGCCGGTCAGGTACATGACCCCGCCCGTTGCCCGCACCACATACATTGGGAACTTGGCCGCAACCGTGTCTGCGAAGGAATTCACAAGGAAGCCCTGCGCATCGACTTCGCGCCACATCAGGCCCTCCATGATGCCGGTGACCCACATCGAGCTTGCGTAAAGCACGATACCAATGGTCGCCAGCCAGAAGTGCCACGAGACCATGGACAGGCTGTAAAGCCTTTCCCTGTTCCAGAGTTTTGGCACCAGGAAGTACAGCGCACCAAAGGTAATCATGCCGTTCCAGCCAAGTGCTCCGGAATGAACGTGACCGATGGTCCAGTCGGTATAGTGGGACAGCGAGTTGACCGCCCGGATCGCCATCATCGGCCCTTCAAAGGTCGACATGCCGTAAAAACCGATGGACACCACCATGATCCGAAGAACCGGATCGGTGCGCAGTTTGTCCCAGGCACCTGACAGGGTCATCAGACCGTTAATCATGCCACCCCAGGACGGCATCCACAGCACGACCGAGAACGCCATACCCAAAATCTGCGCCCAATCGGGCAGCGCGGTATAATGCAGGTGGTGTGGACCAGCCCAGATATAAAGGAAGATCAGCGCCCAGAAGTGAATGATCGACAAGCGATAGCTGTAGATCGGGCGTTCGGCCTGTTTGGGCACGAAATAATACATCATGCCAAGGAAACCCGCGGTCAAAAAGAAGCCCACGGCGTTGTGGCCGTACCACCATTGTACCAGCGCATCTTGCACGCCGGAAAACACCTGCACCGATTTCGAGCCAAAGATCGACACCGGCAAAGACAGGTTGTTGACCACATGCAGCATGGCGATGGTGACGATGAAGGCCAGAAAGAACCAGTTGGCCACATAGATATGCGGCTCTTTTCGTTTGATGAGCGTGCCCATGAACACCGCCAGATAGGACAACCAGACGATGGTCAGCCAGATATCCACATACCATTCAGGCTCGGCATATTCTTTTGATTGGGTGACCCCCATAAGGTAGCCGGTCGCGGCCAGCACGATGAACAACTGGTAGCCCCAGAAAACGAACCAGGAAAGGTTGCCACCCCAAAGGCGCGCCGCACAGGTGCGCTGGACGATATAAAACGAGGTCGCGATCAGCGCGTTACCACCAAAGGCAAAGATCACCGCCGAGGTGTGCAGGGGCCGCAGGCGTCCGAAATTACCGTAGCCTTGCAGGAACTCGAAATTCAGCAGCGGAAAGGCCAATTGAAATGCAATGAATGTGCCAACCGCAAACCCGGCCAAGCCCCAGAAGGCAGTGGCGATGACGCCCGCGCGCACCACGCCGTCAAGATAACCGGTATCTTTCGGTTTTGGCGGGTCATTGGTGTGGCGCAGCAGATAAAAGAAAGTCGCGCCAGCAGCCAGCACGACAATGATCGCATGTATCTGAAAAGCGGCATCGACTGCGAAGTTGGCCGCCATTGCCGCAAAAAGCGTCACAATGGCCAGCAAGATCAAGAGCAAATAGTTTAACATCGAGTGTCCCTGTTTTTTATTGGCCGCGCACGCAGAATCGCTGCGGCACAATCCCGTCCGTGGGTTGAAAAATTGCCTCTGCGCGTAAGCTCTACTTTGATCCATGTCAATTTTTCGTGAATTGATTTGGGCAAATTGTCCCTGTTGATCCAAATCAAGGTACCATGTGGCGCAAAAGCCCAAGATTTGCGGTGCCACATCGAAGGAGAAAGAACATGGCCTATAAATCATTCCTGACGATCTGGGATGGTCGCCCCCAGAGCCGCGCCGCCCTTGATCTGGCAATGGACATGACCCGCAAGGCGGACGGGCATCTGAATGTTCTGTGTCTGGGGATCGATCCCAGCCAGTCGGGGCTGTATTACGCCGGTGCGACGCCGCTGGTAATCAGCGAAAGCATCAGCAATGCGCGCGACAATGCCAAAAAGCTGGAAGACGAGGTTACCGGTATCCTGACTGGCTCGGATATCAACTGGTCCAGTCAGGTTGCGGTGGCGCAGCTTGGTGGTCTTGCGCATGTGGTTGGGCGGATTGCGCGGTTCAATGATCTGGTCATCCTGGCCAAACCTTACGGCGACGGTGCACCGGAAGAATCCGCCGCAGCCCTTGAGGCCGTGTTGTTTGAAGGCGA
Source organism: Alphaproteobacteria bacterium (assembly GCA_013151535.1). Classification (GTDB taxonomy): domain Bacteria; phylum Pseudomonadota; class Alphaproteobacteria; order Rhodobacterales; family Rhodobacteraceae; genus UBA5972. Next base: position 12,325 of record JAADIC010000361.1, read on the forward strand.
CGTGCCGGTGCTGGTCTGCCCGCTCGGACCGGTTGCTGACCCCGACGTTGAGCACGCCAAAAGGATTATCATCGCCTGGAATGAAAGCGCCGAGTCCATGGCCGCAATTCGCGCCGCCCTGCCGTTGATTACCGATGCCGAGGCGGTGGATATCGCCATCATCGACCCCGGGCGTCACAGCGAGGACCGCGCCGATCCCGGTGTCGAACTAAGCATGATGCTGGCCCGTCACGGCGCGCGCATTTCGGTTTCGGTTCTGGCCCGCACGGTGCCGCGCATTGCCGAAGTGCTTGAACGCCACGCAACAGATTTCGGGGCCGACCTGATCGTGATGGGGGCCTATGGCCACTCGCGTTTCCGCGAATCCATTCTGGGCGGGGCGACACGCGATACGCTGGAAGGGGTCAAGGTGCCGGTGTTCATGGCGCATTAAGCGGCTTCAGGAAAATTATTCCCGAATAATTTTCAACCGGAAGAATTTTCGATAAAATTCTTCTTGGACGAGGCTTTAGGACAGCATGCCGCCATCGGTGTCGTCGCCGGTTTCGTTCATCAGCATGGCGAAATCGGGCACGGTGACGTGGCGCTTGCCTTCAAGGCTGATGATCCCCTCGCGTTTGAGGGCGGAGACCTGACGGCTGACGGTTTCCAGCGTCAGGCCCCAGATAATCGGCCATGGCTTCACGCGACAGCGGCAGATCGAACTGCACCCGTCCCGTGGCCGCTGACAGGTTCAGCGACGAATCACGCCGCGCGATAATCGCCAGCAGGCTGGCGATTTTTTCGCGTGCGGTTTTGCGCCCCAGCAGCAACATCCATTCGCGCGCCGCATCCAGCTCGTCCAGCGTCATCTCCAGCAGCCGCGCGGCGACGGTCGGGGTTTCTGCCATCAGCTTTTCAAACGGTGCCTTGCGAAACCGGCACAGGGTTATTTCCGTCGCCGCAACCACATCATAAGGTGCAATCTTGCGCCCGGGACGGCCAACAAAATCGCTGGGCAGCAGCAGGCCGACCATCTGGCGGCGGCCATCTTCCATGGTCTGGGTCAGCGCAGCAACACCCTTGACCACCGAGCCGACGAATTGCAGCTCGTCCCCGGCCCAGACAATGGTCTGGCCCGCCTCGTAGGTTTTATAGGATTTCATCTGCTCGAGAATCTCAAGCTCGTCGGGTTCGCAGCGCGAACAAACGGCGCGATGACGGATCGGGCAATTGCCACAGTCGGCCTTGGTCGTCGGGGCGGGCGATTGGTACATTTGTCGATCCGGACTTGATCTCGATCAAGGTCATCCTGATCGGGTCCACTTTAGATACGCGAATGACACAACAGACGCAACTCGCGCGGCTTGGTTTATTCAACGCCAAAGTGCCGCGCTATACCTCGTATCCGACCGCCCCGCATTTCAGCACGGGGGTTCAGGCGCGCCAGTTTGAAAACTGGCTGAAGGCGGTTGGCACCGGCGAGCAGATTTCGCTCTATATCCATATTCCGTTTTGCCGCCGCCTGTGCTGGTTCTGCGCCTGTCGCACCCAGGGCGTGCGCACGGATGATCCGGTGCGCAATTACCTGCGCACCCTGAAGGACGAGATCAGCCATGTGGCCACCACATTGCCAAAGGATGTCACGCTGGCGCGGCTGCATTGGGGCGGCGGTTCGCCCAGTATTCTGACGCCCGAACAGATCGCCGATCTGGCGTTTCATATCAACAGCTTGCTGCCTTTCGCGGACGGGGCCGAGTTTTCGGTCGAGATTGACCCGAACGAGGTTGATGACGCGCGCCTTGATGCATTTGCCGCCGCCGGCATGAACCGCGCCAGTATCGGCATTCAGGATTTCGATCCAAAAATTCAAAAGGTCATCGGGCGCGAGCAAAGTTACGAAATCACCCACGAGGTGATCGGCAAGCTGCGGGCGCGCGGCATTACCAGCCTGAATACCGATATCCTTTATGGCCTGCCGTTTCAGGACAGGGCCAGTATCATGGATACCACCCAGAAACTGCTGGATCTCAGCCCGGACCGGGTGGCGCTTTATGGCTACGCCCATGTGCCCTGGATGGCCAAGCGCCAGACTATGATCCCCGAGGATAAACTGCCCTCGGCCGAGGCGCGGCTGACGCTTTATGACACGGCGCGCGACATGTTTCTGGCGGCGGGCTACAAATCAATCGGGATCGATCATTTCGCCAGACCGGATGACGGGCTTAATCTGGCCCACAAGAACGGGCGCTTGCGGCGGAATTTTCAGGGCTACACTGATGATGCCAGCGATACATTGATCGGGCTTGGGGCCTCGGCCATTTCGCGGTTCCGGCAGGGTTTTGTGCAAAATGTCAGCGCCACGGCCAGTTATCTGGCCCAGATCCGCGACGGCAGCTTTGCGGCAGCGCGCGGCCACGCCTTCACGGTCGAGGACAAGCTGCGCTCGCGCGTGATCGAAGAGCTGATGTGCATGTTTGCGGTTGATCTGGCGGCGATCGAGGCTGAATTTGACGCCGTGCCGCTTGATCTGCGCTCCGAGCTTGGCCGGGTTCAGCAAAAATTCGCACCCTATGTGACACTTGACGGCACGAAACTTGCCATCGCCCAGCAAGGCCAATCGCTGACCCGGATGATTGCCCGCGAATTTGATGCCTATTCAATGGATGAGGCGGGCCATTCTTTGGCGATTTAGCCCGCTCTGGTTGAAAATCGCCCAAACCGTCAAATTGGGTTTGAAATGCAAAATGCGCTTTCGTAAGGTGGCGCATGGACAACCTTGTTATCGCCATTTTCCAAGCCACCGCCCGCGAGGAAAAGCCGGAATACCGGCTGAACTGGCTTGATCTGGCGGCGGAACGGGCCTCGGGCCTCGGGGCGCAAATTCTGATCTGCCCCGAGCTTTCGCTTTCGGGCTACCGCGTTGCCGACAAGCTGGAAAAACGCGCGATTTCGGTGCTGGGGGAATATGCCCAACGGGTCAGCGAGATCGCAACCCTGCATGAAATCGCCATCGTTTATGGCTATCCGGAAAAGGCCGATGGGGTGCTTTACAACACGGCGGCTTTTGTGACGGCTGAGGGCAAAATGCTGGGCCATCACCGCAAGAACCATCTGCCACCGGGGTTTGAGCGCGATATGTTCGCGCGGGGCAAGCGATTGCGGGTGTTCACCTATCTCGGTTGGAAAATCGCGATGTTGATTGGCTATGATCTCGAATTTCCCGAAGCGGCGCGGCAAGCGGCGATGGCCGGGGCCGAGCTGTTGATCGTGCCGACGGTGCTTGATGACGGGCTGACATTCGTGGCCGACAAGATCGTACCAGTGCGGGCGCTTGAAAACGGGATATATCTGGCGCAGGCCAACTGGTCCGGGCAGGAACATGGTGTGGCCTATCGTGGCGGCAGCCGGATTGTCGCGCCCGATGGCGAGGTTATTTGCGAGGCGGCGGATACCGAGATCATTATTCGCGCCGAGTTGCAAAAATCGCGACTGGCCGAGACCCGCGACGTGATGCCCTATCTGCAAGACCGGCGCAAATACGACCTGTGAATTGGAACATTGCGTGTCAAGCGCTTTGCAGATCAAACGCCGCCGCCATCAGGGTTTTGGTATAGTCGGTTTTGGGATTGTCAAACACCTGATCGCCGATCCCCTGCTCGACGATATCACCCTGTTTCATCACCAGAACCTTGTGGCTTAACGCGCGCACGACTTTCAGGTCGTGGCTGATGAACAGATAGGCAAGCTGGTGTTTCTTTTGCAAATCACGCAACAGATCGACGATTTGCACCTGAACCGTCATATCAAGGGCCGAGGTCGGCTCGTCCAGTACCACCAGTTTGGGTTGCAGGATCATGGCGCGGGCAATGGCGATGCGCTGGCGTTGACCGCCGGAAAATTCGTGCGGATAGCGGGTCATCATGTCGGGCGTCAGGCCGGTTTCAAGCAGAATATCCGCCACCATCTGGCGTTTGTCCTGCCCCGGTTTCAGGCCCTGAACGCCAAGGCCTTCGGCCACGATCTGCTCCACCGTCAGGCGCGGCGAAAGCGAGCCGTAAGGGTCTTGAAACACCATCTGCATATCGCGGCGCAGCGGCTGCAATTGCCGGTTTTTCAGGCCCTGCACGTCATTGCCGAGAAACGAAATCCGCCCCTTTGAGGCCAGCAGGCGCATGACCCCCAGCGCCAATGTGGTCTTGCCAGAGCCGCTTTCGCCGACAATACCCACAGTTTCACCGGCGCGGATGGTGAAATTGGCGGAGTTGACCGCTTTGATATGGCCGGTGGTGCGGCGCAGAATGCCGGTTTTGATCGGGAACCAGACCCGCAAATCGGTGGTTGTCAGAACCTCGGGGGCGTTTTTTCTGACGGGTTCGGGGCGCCCTGAAGGCTCGGCCGCCAACAGTTTCCGGGTGTAGGGGTGTTGCGGGTTGCTGAAAATGTCAGCGGTGACGCCAGCCTCGACGATCTGCCCGCCCTGCATCACATTCACCCGATCCGCGATCTTGCGCACGATGGCCAGATCGTGGGTGATGAACAACAGGCCCATACCTTCGGACTTTTGCAAATCCGCCAGCAGGTCAAGGATCTGGGCCTGAATGGTCACATCCACCGCCGTTGTCGGCTCATCCGCGATCAACAGATCAGGGCCGTTGGCCAGCGCCATGGCGATCATGATGCGCTGGCGTTGACCGCCGGAAAACTGGTGCGGGTAGTTCTTCAGCCGATCCTGCGGGTCACGAATGCCGACCTTGTTCAGCAAATCAATGATCCGCGTGCGCGCCGCCGCCCCCACCAGCCCCTGATGCAGCGCCAGGCTTTCGCCGATCTGCTTTTCCAG
>JAADIC010000236.1 GCA_013151535.1 Alphaproteobacteria bacterium
GCCAAAACCGTCGTCGGCTATTGCAACGGCTATTGGTGCGCCCAGACACCCGCCATGTTCCTGAACGCCAAATATTCCCTAATCAACCTCGGCTACCCCGGTGAAAAGCTGAAATATTATCGTGGCGGAATGCAGGCTTGGACATCGTTTGGGTTGAGCGTTGAGGGCCTCAAGAAATAGGCTGCGGCGGTTCATCGCGCAAAAACACGGGCCGCATAGGTTCTGACTGATCGGGCTGGTACACATATCCGCCCGTATCAAAATCCTTCAGGGCATCAGGCGCAACAATTCGGTTCTGCATCACAAACCGCGCCATCGCACCACGGGCTCTCTTGGCAAAGAAACTGACAATTTTCGCCTCGCCCTTTTGCATGTCCAGAAACACCGGATTGACCACCGGAATGGCCAGCTTATCCATCGGAACGGCGGTGAAATATTCGACACTGGCGCAATTGACCAATGCCTTGGCACCGGTTTCCCCGGCCACCGCATTCAACCGCTCCGCCAGTCGCGCACCCCAATATTGATAGAGCGTCTTGCCCCGTCGCGTCGCCAGACGGCTGCCCATTTCAAGGCGATAGGGCTGGATACGATCCATCGGCCGCAGCAAGCCATAAAGCCCTGACAATATCCGCAGATGATCCTGCGCATAGGCCAGCTCATCCGCATCAAGCGTTCCCGCCTCAAGCCCAATATAGGTATCCCCCGCAAAAGCCAGAACCGCCGGTTTCGTCACCTCATCGCAGGGCGTTTCTTCGAAGGCCTTGAACCGCCCCTGATTGAGCTTGGCCAAGTCCTGAGAAATCGACATCAGCTTGCGCAATTTTGGCACCGACAACCGCCGCGCCGATCTGCTGAGCGACACCGCATCCGCCTGAAACTCCGGCGCTGACACCGCAACCTTCGCCGCAACAGGCGCGAAATCCAGCCGCTTGGCTGGTGAAATTACCACTAACATATCGCGCCCCTATCCCGTTCACACATCATTCAAAACCTCCAGAAACCGCGGGCCAAATCGTTCTGCCTTGGCATCCCCCAATATCCGGTTAATTTCACCGAGATCACGCGGATTACCCGCCGCCAGCTTGGCCAGCACGGCGCTGGAACAGCTCATCAACTTGCCCGCCCCGTCTGCACCCCGCGCCAGATCAAGCTGGGCTGCCTGCAAACGGTCAAACATTCCGCCACTTTCACGCCCCGCCAGCTTGCGCCGCGCCGGGTGCATCTCATCCACCGGGGCCTGATTGATCACCTCCAGAAAAATCTTGCCGTATTTTTCCAACTTCTTGGCCCCGACCCCTGCAAGGGCTGAGAACCCATCCAGATCCACAGGCCGCGAGGTCGCCATTTCGATCAGCGTACGATCCGGAAACACCACATAAGCCGGTGCTTTCATCGCCTCTGCCAATTCACGCCGCTTGGATTTGAGCGCCGCCAGCAACGGCTCATCCTCCTCCGCCACCAGCGCCCTGACCGTTGGCCGCGAACGCCCCTTTTGCGCAACAATGGTATCACGCCGCAGCTCGATGCTGGCCTCGGCGCGCAGAATTGGCCGCGCCGCTTGCGTCATCCTTAGCGCCCCAAAACGGGTGGAGTCTGGCCGGATCAGATCATAGCCCATCATCTGGCGAAACACCGCTTGCCATTCGCCCTTGGACATATCCGCGCCAACCCCGAATGTCGGCAAACGATCATGGCCGCGCTGGCGCACTTTGTCGCTCATAACCCCGCGCAGAATGTCAATCAGATGCCCCGCGCCGAAATATTCCCCGGTGCGCAGAATGGCCGACAAGGCTTTGCGCACCGCCTCGGTGCCATCAAACAATTCCGGCGGGCTGGCGCAGAGGTCGCAATTGCCACAGGCCTCCATCTCGTCGCCAAAATAACGCAGTAAAACACGGCGGCGACAGCGCCGTGCCTCGGCCAGACCAAGCAGTGCGTTCAGCCGCCCATGATCCGCCTCTTTACGTTCAGGCGGGGCCAACCCCTCATCAATCTGGGTGCGGCGCAATCGCACGTCATCCGCTCCGTAAAGCGTCAGCGTATCGGCGGGCGCACCATCACGCCCGGCCCGCCCGATCTCCTGATAATAGGCCTCGATCGATTTCGGCAGATCCGCATGCGCCACCCAGCGGATATCGGGTTTATCGACCCCCATGCCAAACGCCACCGTCGCGACCACAATCAAGCCATCCTCGCGCGAAAACCGCGTTTCCGCGATCCTGCGCATCTCGGGATCAAGGCCTGCGTGATAGTGCAACGCCGTGTGCCCCTCGGCCCTTAACGCCTGCGCCAAAACCTCGGTCTTGGCGCGCGTGCCGCAGTAAATAATCCCCGACTGACCCTTGCGCGCATTGGCGAAATCAAGGATCTGCTGGCGTGGTTTGTCCTTGGGCTGAAACGCCAGATTGATGTTGGGCCGGTCGAACCCGTAAAGAAAAGTCTCCGGCTGAACCCCGTCAAACAACCGCTCGACAATCTCGACCCGCGTTTCGGCATCCGCCGTCGCCGTGAACGCCGCCAAAGGCACGCCAAGCTGTTTTCGCAAATCGCCAAGCCGCAAATAATCCGGCCTGAAATCATGCCCCCACTGGCTAACACAATGGGCCTCGTCCACCGCAATCAGGCGCACATCCAGCTTTTTCAGCATCATCATCGTGCCGGGATTGGCCAGACGTTCCGGCGCGATATAAAGCAGCCGCAAGCGCCCGTCATCAAGGGCGGTAAACACCTCTTCGATCTCGTCATCGGTGTTGCCCGAGGTCAGCGCCCCGGCCTCAATCCCCAGCTCGTTCATGGCCCGCACCTGATCGCGCATCAACGCAATGAGGGGCGAGATCACCACCGTCACCCCGCCGCCAACAATCGCCGGAAGCTGGAAACACAGCGACTTGCCACCGCCCGTCGGCATGATCGCCAGCACGTTCTGCCCAGTGCATACCGCATCAACGATTTCGCCCTGACCGGGGCGAAACTGGTCAAATCCGAAGACAGAGTTAAGAAGATCAAGCGGGCTGTTCATGGCCTCTGGAATTTGTGGCTGCGCGATGTTGAAGGTGTCCCACATTAGAGAATCAGGAACAAGGGCTGCATTCTTGGTTAACGGCTGGATCCGCACAAATCGTATGCACAGATGTCATACGCGTTGTGTACCGGAATCATACGTCTCAAACTCGTTCTAAATGGTAACGGTTAACAAATTCACCCAAGTGTCGCCATACCGTCGGGCGTCCAGTTTCGTTAACCCATTCGGGGCTTGCTGTTCGCTGTTTTCTTCCCAGACAATGATCGCACCCGGGGCCAGCCAGCCGCCCGCAAGCGCCGCCATCAGGGCCTTTTCCCCCAGCCCTTTACCGTAAGGCGGATCAGCGAAAACCAGATCAAACCTGGGGCCATCCCAACGGCCCAAACGCGTGGCGTTGCGCCGGATTAATCGTGTATTTTCAGCGGCATGGCACATTTCAATGTTGCGCGCGATCAACCCGCCCGCCTTGCGCCCGTCATCGACGAATACCACGCTTTGCGCACCCCGGCTCAACGCCTCAAGCCCCAGCGCGCCGGTGCCGGCAAACAGGTCCAAAACCCGCGCCCCGATCACTGGATTACCATAACCGCCGTTCAGCAAAAGGTTAAAGATACTCTCGCGCACACGATCCGAGGTGGGCCGTAAATGCGCCGCCGCATCGCCTTTGCCAACCGAGGCCAGTGTCAGCCCCCTGAATGTCCCGCCAATTATTCGCATAGCCTTATTTCAACAATGATTTCAAATCACTAGAGGCATCCGCCACCATGTCTTTATCGGGTGATTTGCCCACCTCGATCAACCGTTTGCCGATCATATAGGCCCGCGGATCGTTCATCGCATCGACCGCCAACAATGTTTCACCCTGATAATACCAGAACGAAACGGAATCTTTACCTTTTCGGGTTACAATATTGTCGTAACCTGTATTCAGCCCCGCGATTTGCAGTTTCACATGATGCTGGTCCGACCAGAACCATGGCCGCGCCTGATATTCCTGCTCCGCGCCCAGCATATTGGCGGCGACCGTTTCGGCCTGATCGATTGCGTTGGGCACGGATTCAAGCCTGATCCGCCCGCCCTTATAGGGGAAGGACGTGCAATCACCGGCGGCCCAGATATGCCTTACACTGGTGCGCCCAAAAGCATCGGTACGAATACCGTTTTCAATCGCGACCCCGGCCATTTCCGCCAGCCCAACAGATGGCATAATCCCGACACCGGCAATGGCAAAATCTATCTCGATCAGCCGCCCATCGGTCAATTCAGCCCCCGTCACCCGAGCATCGCCAACCAATCGCTTCAGCCCGATACCTTCAACGATCTCGACCCCATGGCCCCTGTGTAACTCTCTGAAATAATTCGAGGTTTCCTCGGCCGCCACCCGTTGCAAAATCCGCTCGGCCATTTCGACCAGCACTACATTCAACCCACGCTTCGCCGCCACCGCCGCCGCCTCAAGCCCGATATAACCACCGCCAATAATCAGCAACCGCCGCCCTTGGGTAAACTCCGGTGCCATCGCATCCACATCCGCCAAGGAGCGCACGGCAAACACCCCCTCAAGCTCTCCGCCAACCGCCGCAGGCAGGCGGCGCGGATCAGACCCCGTGGTGAACGCCAACTGGTCATAAGCCAGAACCTCGTCCCCCAAGGTCACGGTTTTCGCATCTGCATCGACCGCCAAAACTGCTTGTCCAAGCCGCAGATCAATATCATGTTCGCCGTAAAACGCCGCCGGCCTGAGATAAAGACGCTCCAGTTCCAACTCGCCCAACAAATATTTCTTGGACAGCGGAGGCCGTTGATAAGGCGGTACATTTTCCGATCCGATCAAGGTCACCCGACCGTCAAACCCAAGGTTTCTGAGCTTGACCACCAAGGATGATCCGGCCTGACCGGCCCCGACCACAACAATATGAGACATCATTTCACCCGTCATTTAACCTCATCGAACCCTATAGGGTTCCCGCGATCACCGGCAATGAAAAACCTGGTGATTGCCGCGTCATTCCCGCTCGTCGCCCCCGCGTTTGAACGGCCCGTAGGACGTCAGGATCTCGATATCCTCGTCTACCGCCGCGCGTTCCTGTTCCAGAAACTGTTCAACAGCGCTGCGAAATCCCGCATCGCCAATCCAGTGCAGCGAATGGGTTACCACCGGCAAATAGCCCCGCGCCAGTTTGTGTTCACCCTGAGCGCCAGCCTCGACACGGGCGAGATTATGGGCAATCGCAAAGTCGATCGCTTGGTAATAACAAACCTCGAAATGCAGGAAGGGATGATCCTCGACGCAGCCCCAATAACGCCCGAACAGCGCGTCGCGGCCGATGAAATTCAGCGCGCCCGCAATCCAGCGGCCATCGCGTTCACACAGGATCAACAGAACTTCCTCACGCATATGCGCCTGAACCTCGTCAAAAAATGCGCGTGTCAGATAGGGCGTGCCCCATTTGCGCGCGCCGGTGTCCTGATAGAATTGCCAGAAGGCATCCCAATGCTTGGGCCTGATCTGATCGCCGGTCAACAGGTGGATTTCACCGCCAAAACCCTGCGCCCGCGCGCGTTCCTTGCGGATCGCCTTGCGCTTGCGCGAGGACAGGCGAGACAGGAAATCCGCGAAGTCTTGATAACCGTCATTCAGCCAATGGAATTGTTGCCCCGTGCGGTGCATCAAGCCCATGGCACGGCCATTTTCCGCTTCGGATTCTCGGCAATAGGTGATGTGGAGCGACGACAGATTGTTCTCGGACGCCACCTGAACCGCGCCCTGCACAAGCGCTGATTGGCCTACAGACTCGAACCCCGGGCGGGTCAGGAACCGCTTGCCAGAGGCGGGCGTAAAGGGAACTGCAGCCTGCAATTTCGGGTAATATTGCCCGCCCGCGCGTTCAAATGCATGCGCCCAGGAATGGTCGAAAACATACTCGCCTTGTGAATGGCTTTTGACATAAAGCGGCATGGCCCCGATCAATTGTTCATTCTGCCAGGCCAGAATATGGCGCGGTGACCAGCCGGTTCCCAGCCCGACCGAACCGCTGTCTTCCAGCGCTTTCAAAAACCTATGCGTGGTGAAAGGATCATCGGGCGGGGAGCCTTCAGGGCTGGCAACCGCGTCCCAATCAGAGGCCGCAACCTCGCCCATCCCGCCGATCAGGGAAATCTCGATTACGCCGCTTTCGCTCATTCCACCTTGCCTGTTCGCCGTGCCATGTCAGGCAAGGTAACCCTCAAAGGTGATGTTGTCTGCAATCTTGCGCGCCTTAACCTCCTGCGCGCGATCACGGATTGTCCAGCACAGGATGGGAATACCGCGCGCTTTCAGCCGCGCCACATGTGAGCTGGCGAGGTCATCCTTGTTATGCGAGACGAAACTTGCCCCGATCCTGTCAAAGTCGGAAATCGAGATCAGGCTATCCCGCCTTTGATCCGGCAGCACACGCCACATCGGATCCTTGAAGCCGCTGGTGACAAGACCAACCGACAAATCAGGCAAACGTGCAGCAACATCGGCCACCGCGAAAGGGTTATAGGACATCACTGCAACCAGCCCCTTATAGGCAGCCAAACAGTGCGCTATATCTTCGCCAATGGGGCCGATATCCTTGCCAAGCCGGCCGTCCTGATCCTTGATTTCGATCAGCAGAGGGGCCTTGCCATCGACCAGCTCCAGTGCCTGCGCGAGGGTCGGAATGGTATCGTGGCCATCTTTCAATTTGATTTTGCCAAGCTGGGCCGCGCTCCGTTGGTTAACCAACCCACGCTCTGTTGTCAGGCGATCAAGCTCGGGGTCGTGAAACACCATGGCCTTGCCGTCCGCCGAACATTGCAGGTCAAGCTCGACGCCATAGCCGCTTGTTATCGCGCGCATAAGCGCCTCGGGCGAGTTTTCGGGTGCGCCGTCACTCTGATCGTGCAAACCGCGATGGGCGATGGGTGCGCGCAAGAATTCAGGATGCAAGGCCATCAGCGGATCTGGAAAATGCCTTCGATTTCAACCGCCACGCCCAAGGGCAGCGACGAACAGCCGACGGCGGCGCGGGCATGGGCACCGATGTCGCCCAACAGATCACCGATGAAATCCGATGCGCCGTTGATGACGCTGGGATGATCGGTGAAATCAGCGGTCGCGTTCACAAAACCAACCAGCTTGACCACCTTCGCCAGCCGATCCAGATCACCACCACAGGCCGCTTTCACTTGCGCCAGAAGTGCAATCGCGCAGGCTTTTGCCGCCTCTTGCCCATCTTCAATCGACATGGTGTCGCCCAGTTTTCCAAGGATCATCCCGGCGTCATTCTTGGGAATTTGGCCCGATACAAACACCAGATCGCCCGAGATCACATAAGGCACATAATTCGCCGCAGGGGCTGGGGCTGCAGGCAATTCGATACCCATCTCGGCCAGTTTCACTTCGATAGTTCCAGACATAGTACCCCCAAATCACATCAATTTCCGCGCTGACGCTAGCGGGAATTTCCGGGCCTGAAAACCGTTTTCTTGCCCTAACGAAAAGCCTTGTTGAAATAGTCCGCCAGCGGCTTGAGCAGAAAGCTCATGGGGGTCCGGTCATCGGTACGGATAAAGGTTTCAACCGGCATGCCGGGCAGCAATTCCAGACCCTTGAGTTTCTCGTATTCTTCGGGGTTGGGGGCGATTTCGGCGCGGTAATAAGACGTGCGTGAGGCCTCATCGACAAACGCATCCGCCGATAGTTTGACCACCTTGCCAAACAGCTCGGGCGTGGTGCGCTGGTCAAAAGCGGCAAAGCGCAAAGTCACGTCCTGACCAACAAAAACCTGATCTATGTTAGTGGGGTCAATCCGGCTTTGAATGACCAGGGGCCGATCTTGCGGCACGAT
>JAADIC010000309.1 GCA_013151535.1 Alphaproteobacteria bacterium
CACCCCTGAAACCATCGCCATCGCCCGCAAGGGTGCGCGCAACCTGCTGATCCATGCCGGGATATTGGGCGGTACAGCCAAAATATCGCCCAGCGTCAACCTGACCCAGCCGGGGAGCGATTGTTTCTATTTCTCACCCGCTGCGGGCCTGTGTGAACATCTGGTGGCGCTGGGGCAGAATGTGCAGGAAAGCGATCTGCTGGCGCGCCTCTGGAGCACCGAAAACACCGGTCAGCCGCCGCTTGAAATTCGCGCCAGAATGCATGGCCTTTTGATTGCCCGCCACCACCCGGGCCTTGTCCAGACCGGCGATTGTCTGGCGGTGCTGGCGGTTGAAACATCTTTATCCTGAAATCGAAAGCCATGATATGCTGACCAATGACCAACTCGCCAAATGGGACCGCGAGAATTTCTTTCACCCCTCCACCCATCTGGCACAACATGCCCGCGGCGACACCCCGACACGCATCATCAAGACCGCGAAAGGGGTCTATATCGAAGATCGGGACGGCACCCGCCTGCTGGATGCTTTCGCCGGGCTTTATTGTGTGAATGTCGGTTATGGACGCTCCGAAATTGCCGAGGCGATTGCCGCGCAGGCGCATGAGCTTGCCTATTACCATTCCTATGTCGGTCATGGCACCGAGGCCTCGGTGACGCTGGCGAAAATGATCCTTGATCGCGCGCCTGAAGGCATGTCAAAGGTCTATTTCGGCCAAAGCGGCTCGGACGCCAACGAGACCAACATCAAACTGGTCTGGTATTACAACAACATCCTTGGCCGGCCCGAAAAGAAGAAAATCATCAGCCGTTGGCGGGGTTATCACGGCTCGGGGCTGATGACAGGCTCGCTGACCGGGCTTGAGCTGTTTCACGCCAAGTTCGACCTGCCGCTTTCCCAAGTGATCCATACCGAGGCACCTTATTACCTGCGCCGCGATGATCCGGCGCTGAGCGAACAGGATTTTTCGGCCCAATGCGCCGCGCGGCTGGAGGCCCTGATTATTGCCCAAGGGCCAGACACCATCGCCGCCTTCATCGGCGAGCCGGTTCTGGGCACCGGTGGCATCGTGCCACCCCCGGCCGGATATTGGGCCGCGATACAGGCGGTTCTGCGCAAATACGATATCCTTCTGATCGCCGACGAGGTGGTGACCGGCTTTGGCCGGTTGGGCAGCATGTTCGGCTCGGACCATTATGGCATCACGCCGGATATCATCACCATCGCCAAGGGGCTGACATCAGCCTATGCGCCGCTGTCCGGGTCGATCGTTTCCGACGGCATCTGGGCGGTGCTGGAAAACGGCACCGACGAGAACGGCCCGCTCGGCCATGGCTGGACCTATTCCGCCCATCCGATCGGGGCCGCCGCCGGGGTTGCCAACCTGAAGCTGATCGACACGCTTGGGCTGGTGGACAATGCCGCGCAAACCGGCGGCTATCTGCTTGAACGGTTGCGCGAAAGCCTGTCCGATCACCCCAATGTGCTGGAGATCCGTGGCGAGGGCCTGATGGCGGCGGTGGAATTTGGCGAAAGCAAGTCCCCGCTTGCGTTGTTTGAGCCCAGCCGCAAGATCGGCTATGCGCTGGCCGCCGCCGTGGCCCGCCGAAATGTCATCATCCGCGCCATGCCTCAGGGCGATATCCTTGGCCTTGCGCCGCCTTTATGCATCAGCAAGGACGAGGTCGATCTTGTCGTCGCCGCAATTGCCGGGGCCGTTAGCGACGTTTTGTGACGTCAACGGCCCTGATCCAAGCTGAATAATGTACCCAAGCCCAGCATGGCATCCCGGAGTCCACTTAGCCGCAGCATGTGCCACCCAAGGGCCTGATTGCTGGAAATCACCGGAATGCCGGTGCGGGCTTCGATCTCGGGGATTATGCGCAAACAGCGCAGGTTGGTGCAGGCAATGACGATGGCATCACAAGAGGCAATGGCGGCCACCCGTTCGGCTGCGGCCGTGATCGAGCCTTCACTGATGCGCGCCACCACCCGGTCATCGCCCTCGTCAAACGAGCCGAAAGCGGCAATTTCAAAACCCGCATCCCCCAGCGCCTGACGCATACCACGCGACAATTCGGGCACATAGGGGGTGACAAATCCCAACCGCCTTGCCCCAAACGCCCGGCCCGCCGCGATGATCGCGGCCAGCGGATCGGTGACTTGTGCATTGGGAAACACCGATTGCACCGCCCGCGCCACGTTTTCAGAGCCGATTACGGTTGCGCCCGAGGTGCAGCCATAGCCGATCACATCAAAATCAAGCGTTTGTGGCAACAGCCGGGCCGAACCCGGCAGGTCGCGCAGCATCCGGGCCAGGGTTTCGGGCCTGATATCTGTCACCATGGGGATGCGGCTGTGATATAGCGCCACGCCGTCAAGCTGCATCATCCGGGCCAGTTCGGGCTCCAGCGTTTCGTCGGTTTCCAGCACGATTGCACCAAGGGTTGCGCTTGTGCCGATCCCCGCGTCGGTTTCAAAGTCCAGCTTCACGGCCCTCTCCCATTAATCACCGGCAATTCAGGCGCGGCGCGGACGCTCAGCAGTTCGGCCCCCGCAGCGCGGATCACTATATTTTCTTCGTGTACCATCATGCGCCCGTCGCCGTAAGTCAGCGAGGGTTCAAGCGTCAGCACCATGTTTTGGGCGATCACGGTCTCGTCGAAATACGCAAGTGACGGCCATTCGGTCAGGCGCATGCCAAGCCCGTGCCCCATCCGGCCCACATTGCCGCCCTGTTCGCCATTTTCACCGATCACCGCATGCATGGCCAGAAAAACTTCCTTGCAAGTGGCCCCCGGGCGCGCGGCTTGAATACCAGCCTCGGTTGCTTGCCAAAGTTTGTCATAGGCGCGCCGCGCCGCGTCATCCGCCCGCCCGATGGCAAAATTCCGGTCGAAATCGCAAAAATAGCCATCCCATGTGGCACCGGTGTCAAGCATGATAACATCACCCGGCGCAAGCCTGCGCTCGCCGGGGGGCGAAATCACGTCGTGATATCCCCCCTGACCGGCCCCGCCCACCAGATAGGGAATGTCATCGGCACCCTGCGCCAATGCGGCGCGGCGAAAGGCGCGAAACAGTTCTGCAAACGGCATCCCCTCTGCGGCGATTTCAGGTAATTCGGCGAAAGTGTTGGAGCCAATGGTGCAGATATGGGCGATCTTTTCGATTTCGGCGCTGGATTTCACCATCGTCAGGCGGCGCAAGATCGGCGTGGCATCGACAATCTTCAAATCGGGCAGGCCCGCCAGCAGCCGTTCGTAATCCGCAAGCGGCATCCGCAATTGTGTTTCATGGCCTTTCGGCACCCCGATAGGCGCATGTGCGAGCGGTGCCAGCAATTCGTGAAGCAGGCTTAATCCGTCATCCGCCGGGCGGGGCGCTGGCCAGGTGCGGATATCCTCGATCCAGGTCTGGCGCATCAGGGGTGCGCCGATTTCCGGGATGACGGCGACAGGCTTGCCGCTTGCCGGCAGGAACAGAAACCACGGCCGGGTCGGGCTTTGCCAAAACAGGGTATGAAAACCGCTGAAATAGCGAATTTCGGCTTCGGTTGTCAGCAGGAGGCCGGAAAGCCCGGCTTGCGCCATCAGCGCTTGCGCGCGTTGCGTGCGGGCGGCGAACTCGGCCGCAGGGAAACCTCTTGAAGGCGGATCAGGCCTCATCCCGATCTTCCATGATTGCGGCATAGATGTTGGGATCCGTTACCCCTTCCGAGCCGATCAGCAGAACCCGCGATGATCCGTCAAGCCCCAGCTTTTGTGACAGGTCCGGCTGCGCGCGCGCCGCGATCAGCGCCGCCAGTCCGGCGACAGCGCTTTCACCCGCCTCGATCACCGGGTCATGCCCGGTCGGATTGCCCAGCAGCCGGATGGTTGGCGGGACGAGATCGTCGGGGATTGTCAAATAATCCGAGACCTCTTCAGTCAAGATCTCCAGCGCCATTTCCGAGGGTTCGCCGCAAGAAAGCCCCGCCATGATTGTTTCATCGGTAATTTTGACGGTGCTAAAGCGCCCTTGGCGGGCGCTTTCAAACAGGCAGGCGGCGCGGTCCGGCTCAACCACCACGGCGCGCGGCGCGTCTGAACCCCAATGCTGGCGCAGGGCCGCCACCACGGAGGCAGCCAATCCGCCGACCCCGCCTTGCAGGAACACATGCGTCGGGGCCTGATCGAGCGACGCGCAAATTTCGCGCACCATTACCCCGTATCCGGCCATCACATCACGCGGAGGCTCAAAATATCCGGGCCAGGAGGTGTCGGAAACCACGAGCCAGCCGTTTTTTTCGGCCTCTTCGCGGGCCAGCGCGACGGATGCGTCATAATCCCCGACGATGCGTATCACATCGGCCCCGAGATCACGCATCGCTTTTGACCGCGCTTGGGAGACTTCGGCGTGGATGTAGATGCGGCAGCGGGCACCAAAACGTTTGCACCCCCAGGCCAACGACCTGCCGTGGTTGCCGTCGGTTGCCGACACTAGGGTGATGTCGGCGCATTCATCGCGATATTGCCCATGGCGGATATCGGCCAGTGCCGGCATGTTGCCCGTGCGTCGTGCCAATTCCCTTTGCAGCAGCCGCAGTCCGGCATAGGATCCGCCAAGGGCCTTGAAGCTGCCTAAGCCGAAACGCGCACCTTCGTGTTTATAGTCAATCCGCCGCACGCCAAGTCTGGCAGCGAGATCGCGCAGGCAATGAAGCGGCGTCGGGGCGTAGCCTTGCCAAGCGCCGATCTCGGCCATGGCCTCGTCGAAATCGAGTTCTGACAGCGCGCTGTGGCTTGGTGCGCCCGCGCGCGGTTTGCCGGGAATATGCCCGATCAGGCTGGCCTCAAAAATATGCGTCATCCTGTTGATTGCCCCCGGTTTGATTGCCCCGTGCAATCAAGGCAGGCTGTCACCGATAACGCAAGCCCATTCGCTGTAGCGTGACACGCTACGTTGGTGTCAAACTCTGAAAAATTGCATGTCACGCTACAGTCAAACTCTGAAAAATTGCGTGTCACGCTACACTCGGCCCACGACGCCCTTGGAAGTTTCATCAAAAGAGGATGGCTGGGACGGTAGGATTCCCTGTAGGTCGCTGGTTGCGTTGGGGGTTGGGTCGGGATTTGGGCGAGGTGGGGCTGCAGTTGGGGCTATTCCGAACGCGGAGAGGCTTGTGGGTTGGCTACTCCCAGTTCAAGGAAGCCGTTCACTGGGTGTTTGCAAAGGGCCTATGAAGGGGGGCATTGGTGGCCCAAGAGGCTCTTTCTCTTGTTCGCAACTTGGCATCCCTTCCACCGTTTTTCGAGCCCACCGCCGAACCCAACCCTCGGGCAGTTCAGCAAGCACATCGTCCGCCACTTCCAAGGTTGTCCCCCAAACCTCGCAACCATATTGCCCTCGGGAACCACCCGGATTTTCTTTCAACCAGCCACGGAATGCCACTTCTTCGAAAGCGATTGCTGCTGCTACACCAAGTAGCGGCACCGAAGTGACCGTGCGGCGCAATCGTCCCTTCGCTTTGGCTTTGGCGATTTGCTTTCCGAACTTTCGCTTTGATTTTGTGATATTGTTTTTGAGGCTCTTGATAGCCTTCGATTGCTTTGTGATGGTCGTGGCCTGCTGAGCAACCTTTGCGGTTTTGCCAGCCAACTGGGCAGTTACTACGGCCAACTGGGCTGTTGTTTTTGCCGCCTCAAGGGCGAGTCCAGCGGTCGACACCGCAAGCGTCACAGCCAGCCAGACCGCAATTCCCAGCCCTTTGGCAATACGAAACAGGGTTCGTATTCTCAGCAGTACTTTGCGCATAGGTGTGCTCCTTGGGTCATTGTGGCAAAACCCTCGGCCTTCGGGCCGGGGGAAACACCTTCTTGTTTTTTTGTCGGAGATGCGGCAAGCGGACATTCGCTGCGGAGTACGCTAAGGTCCGCTCAGTGGGACAAACCTGCCGTTCGACCCACAGGTTCGAAGGTCTGCTTGCAGTTCGACCCGTTCCAAAAACGGTCCTTTTGGGAGGTGGTGAATGTCGGATCCGAACCCAGATCTAACAATTCACATGTCGTTAGGTGTCCACGTCTCATGAGCTCTGGTATCGTGACCAAAGCCTGCAGACATAAGTAAGTCCCGAAAGTCGGTATGATACATCTTTACCGCTCGCCTAAGACCTTCCAACGAACTGTGACTGATCTTCAAAGCCGCTATTTCACAACGGTTTGGCGTTTGCCCTCCGCCGCCAGTCTTGCAAATCTGTAAAAGCAATTCTTTGGCTTCTTGGCGGTCAGGTACATCGAACATCTGGTCGATGTGGGCGTTAACCAATTCTGACAATGTTCTCGACATGTTCCACGAATAGCAAATTCAAATTCTTTTGACAACGGCGACTTTGCCCACACGGCGAACCTTCCTCCGTGCGCGCCAAAAACCCTCCTTATTGGCGCAGCTGAAAAACGGCCTATTTCCGGCTGCCAAAAACCCTGTTCAAAACTCAAGCAGTTGTTGAAGGTTTTTGGCTCTCCCGTGATAGCAGACATCCATGCATCATGCAGCATCGGTCGCTCTTGGCTTATTCTGTTGAAAAACCCCAATATTTGAGCGTGATGGTTGGTGGGTGCATTGGTTTACGCTCTACTATTACACGGCTTCTGCGACTGAGATCGGGCTTGGAGCTAGTTTTGCGAGCTTTTTGAGGTTTTGAGCGGTTGCAGCGAGGATAAATTCGTCATGTGCGCCGCAAGGGCCGCGCAATCGGAGCCTTCCGAGACCATGGATGCGTTTAAGATGGGCGAATGACATCTCGACCTTTTTGCGAAGCTTTCGAGAGATGGCAAATTGCTTTGTTTGTGCCAATTGACGGGCTACATCGCGCGAACTTTCATAGATTAATCTGGTGACTTTGCGCTGCGGGTCTTTTGGGCAACAACGTTGCTTCAATGCGCAGACATCGCAATCTGGCTTGCGGGCGCGATAGCGGATAGTTTCGTCTTTGTTTGCGCCCGTTCTCGGCGTTTTATATGCACGACGATATTGCTTAAGCTCTTTGCCGCCTAGACAGATGTAAAGATCATTTTCAGTGTCATAGGTGAAGTCTGCCCGCTCAAACGTGCCATCCTTGCGGCCAGATTTGTCAATTACAGGAATATGCGGTGCAACCCCACGCTTCTCAACCAACCAATCCAGCATTGCACCTGAACCATAGGCCGTGTCTGCAATGAGGCGTTCAGGCATAAGGTCATGCACCTTTTGCACTCGATCAATCATGGTTCTGACCGCGCCAACCTCCGCCTGCCGAATGGATCGCGTGGCTTCAACATCCAAGATTACAGCATTATCCGTGTCGATTAGGTAGTTCGTGGAGTACGCAAAGTATGCAGGGCCGCCACGGGCACCGGTCCATTGAGATGCTGGATCTGAGTGAGAGATAAACTTAGGCATGACAGGACTGGCTGCGCCAAAGGCGGCGTCATCAAGTGTTTCCAAATACTCCCGAACTGCACGTGGTGCTTCATTAGGATCAATCGTCTCTGGGCTCCAGTGCGCCTTGGGCGTGGACTTTTGACGGTTGGCATCAGCCGCAATGATACTCGCATCCGCCGCATAACGCTGACCGCTGGCCAATCCAGCTTCGATGCACTGCGCCACTACCGTTTCGAACACATGCCGTAGTAAGTCGCTATCGCGGAAGCGGCCATGACGGTTCTTTGAAAAAGTGGAATGGTCAGGGATCGCATCTGTCAGGTCCATCTTACAAAACCAACGATACGCAAGGTTCAGGTGGACCTCTTCGCATAGCCGCCGCTCAGAACGAATGCCCATGACATATCCGACCACCAGCATGCGCATCATCAACT
>JAADIC010000094.1 GCA_013151535.1 Alphaproteobacteria bacterium
CGCATGCTTACACAAGCACGCGACAAGCTGGTTTAGGAAAGGCGGGACAGATGGAAAAAACCAAAGAAATAACCCTGAATATCAACCGGAGGGACGAGAAAATCACAGTCCCGTCGCACCGTACATTGTTGGAAGCCTTGCGCGAAACCGGCCATGTCGAGGTGAAATGCGGCTGTGAAAAAGGCGATTGCGGTGCTTGTGCCGTGCTGGTCGATGACGTGGCGATTGACAGTTGTCTAACCCTTGCATGGGCCAGTGAGGGCAAGGAAATCACCACGATTTCCGGCTTGGGAACGCCAGACAATCCGCACCCGTTGCAAACCGCTTTTCGTGATCTGGGCGCGTCCCAATGCGGATTTTGCACTCCGGGGATGATTATTGCGGCGCAAGGGATGATAAACGACAACCCCGTGCCAACGGATGACGAAATTCGCATGGGGCTTAGCGGAAACCTGTGTCGCTGCACGGGCTACGCAAAAATTCTGGATGCGGTTGCGCAGGCGGCAAGCGAAATGCGCAAAACAGGAGCGCGGTCATGAGCACGATTGTAAATCTGGACGACAGCACCCCGAATATCAATTACCGGCAAGTGGGCAAACCTCTGCCCCGCACCGATGCTGCGGGCAAAGTCTTTGGCAAAACGCCCTATGCCGGTGATTATGTGATGCCGGGCATGCTGCATATGCGCGTGGTGCGGGCTGACATTGCCAGCGCTGAACTTATACATCTTGACGTAGAAAAGGCGCGTGCGCTTGAGGGCGTGGCCGAGATCATCACCGCCGCCGATCTGCCTGATCGCATGGCTGCTACCGATATTCCCGGCCAGACCGGGCAGAAACGTATGGATACCGATCAACAGGTTCTGGTGCGCAAGCGGGTCAAGTATTTTGGCGAACCTATCGCACTGATTGCGGCGCAAACCCCGGATATTGCCAACCGCGCGGCCGAGCTGGTCGAGTTTACACTAAAACCGATCCCCGGCGTTTATGACCCCATCGAGGCGATGAAACCCGGCGCGCCGATTGTGCAGGGCAAGGACAATATCGTAGCCACGCACAAGATCAAAAAAGGGGATGCCGCCGCCGGGCTGGCTGGTGCCGACATTATCGTTGAGAACACCTACAAGACCCCGTTTCAGGAACACGCTTTTCTTGAACCCGAGGTCGGCCTTGCCTGGATAGACGAAAACGAAGTGATTAACATCCGCGTTTGCACCCAAGTGATCGAACATTTTCGCGCCATTGCTGATGCGGTGGGTGTCCCCCACAACAAAGTGCGTATCCGCGGCGCGCTTGTCGGTGGCGGTTTTGGCGGCAAGGAAGACGTAACTGTCGAGGTTTATCTGGCACTTATGGCGAAACGCACATTGCGCCCGGTGCGGCTAGAATACAGCCGCGAGGATTCGCTGGTCGGCCACGGCAAACGCCACCCCTTTACGCTAACCTATAAAACCGGGTTGACCAAAGATGGTAAAATCTGCGGCATGGATGTGCAAATCATCGCGGAATCAGGGGCTTACGTGTTCCTCAGCCCCTATGTTCTGCTTTATGGTGCGGTGAATGCGCCGGGACCGTACAAGGTTGATAACCTGAATGTATTTGCCCAAGCCGTGGCAACCAACAACATGTTCACCAGCGCCTTTCGCGGCTTTGGCGGCATGCAGGCTTGCGCCGCTTATGAACAGCAAATGGATGAATGTGCCAAAGCACTGGGCATGGACCGGATTGAATTGCGGCGGCTGAATTACATGAAGACCGGTGACGAAACCTCGACAGGCTTTGTGCCACCAAGCGCGATCTGGACCGAAAAATGCGCCGATCTGGCATGGAAAAATCTTGGCGGTGAACTGACCAACAAAGCGGATGGCCCGATCAGGATCGGGCGCGGTATTGCCGCCTATCAGCAAAGCTATGGCCGCCTGACATTCCTGCATGACACATCCGAAGCATGGGTCGGGGTCGAGGTTGACGGCACCGTGATCGTGCGCTCCGGCGTGACCGATATCGGTGCCGGGCAGATTTCGGCCCTTGGTCAGATTGCGGTTGAGATTCTGGGGGTCAGCCTTGACGATGTGGTCATTTACAACAGCGATTCAGCGGTAACGCCGCTGGCCGGAACCACCACCGCAACCCGGGCGCTCTATATGACTGGTAACGCCACCAAAATGGCCGCCGAAGCGGTGCGAAAACGGCTGGTTGCGCGCGCCGCCCAGGCATTCGGGGTTGAACCGGGTGCCGTTGATCTTGGGGGAAGCAAGGCGTTTGTAACCGACGAACCTGACACGGCAATGGCCTTCATCGATCTGGTGAAGCTCTGTGCTTCCGAGGGTATCCACCGCTCGGAACTGGTGAATTTCCAGGCACCGTTCTCGGATTATCTGGACCCGGAAACCGGGCAGGGTCAGGCCCACCCGGATTATGTATATGGTGCCCATGCAATCGAGGTATCGGTTGATACAGACACCGGCGAAGTGCGGGTTCTGCGCTCGATTGCGGTGCATGATATTGGCCAATGCATCAACCGGGCAGCGGTTGAAGGCCAGATCGAAGGCGGTGCGCAGAATGGTCAGGGGTTCGCGCTAAGCGAAGAAATGCTTTATGAAGAGGGCAAACTTCTGACGCCCTCGTTCAGCGAATACCTGATGCCGACGTCAATGGATATGCCACGGGTCGAAATCAGTCTTCTGGAATCCCGCAGCGGTCTGGGGCCGTTTGGTGCCAAGGGGATTGGTGAACCCGCCATATCACCCGTTGCCCCGGCGATTGCCAATGCGATTGCCGACGCACTTGGGGTGCGGATATTTGAAATGCCCATCACCCCGGAACGGATCGTGAATGCGTTAAAGCAAACCCAACGCAAATGAATTCAGGGGTTGACCGCAGGGCTGTGCATACGGTTGCGGGTGAACCACCCAGAAGCGGGCAACGCGGGCGCGCATCAGATTGTCTGGATTGTCGCACAGGACCGATTACCCTACAGGCGCAGGTGGCGGGCAGAAACCTCGGTCTTTGACATCTACTACATCGCCCCTGCAGCATTATTGCAACAAGTGCCGAAGAATCGGCGTACCTTCCAGTCACTGGATGTATTGTGCTTCACCCGGGCCCAAGCCAATTTGGTGGCGTGCTGGCTTGGACCACAGCGAAAAAACATCGCTGCTCCGCACCCGACATTCGCTTGAGATCGGAGCAAACACCTTGTTGTATCTGACTTTACGAAACTCTCTGGCGCGACCGGCGCGCTCGATTCTGACCATTCTCGCGGTCGCAGCCATATTGGCGGAAATCCTGATCCTTGAGGGGTTTCTGGCCGGTTCTTATGCGCAGTTGCGCCAGACTGTGCTGCACCGGGGCGGTGATGTGATCGTTTCCCAGGCCGGGGTTTCCAATTTTCTGGCCACCCGATCAGTATTGCCGCAACAGGCCCGGGCCGAGGTTGAGGCGGTCAAGGGCGTCAAAGCCAGCCACCCGCTGACTTCGCTGGCGGTCATTTACGAAAAGAACGGCCGCACGACGCCGATAATTGTGCTGGTCTATGACGATGCTGGTGGGCCAATTGACATAATCAGCGGCAGGGAACCGTCCGGGCCGCGTGAAATCGTGATCGACCGCGCTTTGGCGCAGCGCTACGGCATTGGTGTTGGCGATATTCTGACACTGGCCGATTTCGACTTTACCATTTCCGGCGTTTCGGCCAACACCGCCGCTTTGTTCACGCCACTGGCGTTCATGAACTATGACAGCCTGATTGATTTCTATTTTGAATCCGACGTCGCATCCGACATTGCCACCTTTCCACTTATCAGTTTTCTGAGCGTCGATGTGGAAAACGGTGCTGACCCGGCCGAGGTGGCGCGCCGGATTGCCAAACAGGTGCCATCGGCGGGGGCGATCCTGCCGCATGAAATGGCCAGCAATGACGTTGAAATGGGCCGCGAACTGCTTGGCCCGATCCTCAACCTTTTGCTTGGTATCAGCTATGTGATCGGTGCGCTGGCCATTGGCATGTTCATGTTTGCCGCCGTGCGCGCGCAACGCAAGAGTTTCGGCGTGCTGCGCGCGCTGGGGTTTAACACCCGCCATCTGGTGACGGGTGTGCTGGCTGAAGCGGTTACCACCTCGGTGCTGGCGATACCGCTGGGTATCCTGATGGCGGTCGGGCTTGCGGCGCTGATCGAGGCTTATGCGCCGGTTTATCTGGTACTGGCGACGGAACCGGCAGCGCTGTGGCGCACCGGGCTGATTGCCATCGTGCTGGCCATTGTCGGCGCGCTGGCGCCGTTGCAAACGCTGCGACGGCTTGATCCGGCGACGGCTTTTCGGGGGTAGAGACATGTTCAGATGGACCTTCAGCGAACTTTTCGCAGCACCACAGCAATTGCTGGCCAGCGTCGCCGCCGTGGCCGGGGCCTTTGCGCTGGTGTTGTTCTTTGAGGGCGTGTTTGCCGGGGAATCCGGCCAGATCGTCGCCCTGATCGACAAGACCGAGGCCGATGTCTGGGTCATGCAGAAAGGTGTCGGCAACATGCACATGACCACCTCTTTCGTGGCCGACTGGAAGATCGACGCGATCAAGGATGTCGAGGGGGTGAAAAAGGTAACGCCGATCCTCTATCTCAATTCGGTGATCGAGGCGGGGGGCCGCAACTGGTTGTCTTTCATCGTCGGGCTGGAGGCGGGGGATACGCGCGCCGGACCGTGGGAATTGGCGTCGGGCGCGGCGATTCCGGGGCCGGGCGAGGCCATATTGCCGGATGTTATCGCGGCTGACACCGGGCTGGCCATTGGTGATACGGTGCGCATTGCCGGGCGTGAATTCACGGTCGCCGGTTTTTCATCTGACACGTTCTCGATGGCCAATTCGATCACGTTTGTGACGATGGAGGATCTTGGCGATACCATGTCCTCGATCGGGTCGGTCAGTTATCTGCTTGTCGACGCCAAGCCGGGGGTTGATGCCCATGCGCTGGCCGGGCGCATCATGGATCAGGTCGAAAAGGTCAACGCCCTGACGCGGCAGGAATTTTCTGATCGGGATTTCTCCATCGCGGTGCAGATGGGGCTGGAAATCGTCTGGATGATGACCCTGATCGGCAGCGCGCTGGCGGTTCTGCTGACCGGGTTCATCGTCTATTCGCACGTCTCTGACCGGGAACGCGAATTGGCGGTGATGAAGGCGCTGGGGGTGCGCGACTGGGCGATTTATCTCAGCATCATGACCCAGGCGCTGGTGATCGGCCTCTTGGCCTTTGGTCTGGCAGTCGCGGTGGTTCTGCTGGCCATTCCGCTGACCGACGCGTTCGCCCCCAAGATCAGCCTTGGGCTGACGGTTGATGCCCTGATCCGCACTGGCGCCATGGCGGTTATCGTCTCGCTGCTGGCTTCGATCATCCCGGTGCGCCGGGTACTTTCGGTCGATCCTGTCACCGCCTTCCAACAATGAGGATATCAAGATGACCACACCAATCGTACAGGCAAGCAAAGTGGTAAAGACCTTCGGGGCGGGCCGCACACTGGTGCGCGCTGTTGACGGGGTTTCGCTGGAGGTGAATGCAGGCGAGATGGTGACCATCACCGGGCCGTCAGGATCGGGCAAGACCACGCTGGTTTCAATGCTCGGCGCATTGTTAAGGCCGACCCAAGGTGCCATCGTGATCGACGGGATCGATATCGCATCGCTGAGCGAGGCCGGTCTGTCAGCTCTGCGCGCCCGCACCGTGGGGTTCGTTTTCCAGTCGTTCAACCTGCTTGAAAGCCTGACGGTGCGCGAAAATATCCTGTTCCCGGCCCATCTGGCCCCCGGCGGCATGCCCGCCGCCGCCCCGCACGCCGATGATCTGCTGGAACGGCTGGGTCTCGGCAAACGCAGTAAGGCCCTGCCCCGCACCCTTTCGGGGGGTGAAAAACAGCGGGTGGCAATCGCCCGCGCGCTTATCAACAAGCCGAAACTCATCATCGCCGATGAACCCACCGGCAATCTGGACAGCAAGAGCGGCCAGGAGGTGCTGATGATCCTGCACGATATCGCCCGCGATCAGGGCCGCGCCATCCTGTTGGTGACCCATGACCGCCGGGTCGAGGAGGTGGCAGACCGCATCCTGTGGCTGGAAGACGGCACCCTGCGGGACCGCAAACAGGAAAGTCACGACTGGACCAATGATCCGGTTTGCAACATGCGCATCGACAGTTGGGCCTCGCTGATCTTCAGCGACCACGAAGGCGTGCGCTACAATTTTTGTTCCGACAAATGCCGTGACCGCTTTACCGCCGACCCGTCAAAATACCTGCGCGAAACGCAATTGGCAGAACAATCCGAAGAAAGGAAGCCCTGATGAACCGCTTGATATTTTCCGCATTTGCCGCCGCGCTGGTATTTTCGACACCAATGCAGGCAGCCGAAGATGCCGCCGCCAAGGGCGCGCGCATCGCGCTTGAGGCTGAAAAACGCGATTCCGGCTGGCGCGACAGCCAGGTCACCCTGACCATGATCCTGAAAGACCGCAAGGGCCGCAGCCGCGAACGCAAGCTGCATATCAGTTCGCTTGAGGTTTCCAGTGGCAAACTTGGCGACAAATCACTGGTGGTGTTCGACAGCCCTGCCGACCTCAAGGGCACCATCCTTCTGAGCCACGCCAAGCTCGGCGCGGATGACGATCAATGGCTCTACCTGCCGGGATTGAAACGGGTCAAACGGATATCGTCGTCAAAAAAGACCAGCGCGTTCTTTGGCAGCGAGTTCGCCTATGAGGACATCACGGCAACCGAGTTCGGCAAATACAAATACAATTACGTCGGTCAGAAACCCTGCGCCAGCCTGACCTGTTTCGTGGTCGAACGCCGCCCTGCTTACAAGAATTCCGGCTACAGCGTATTGGTCACTTATTACGACACCGCCCAGTACCGCCCGCAGATCATCGAATATTTCGACCGAAAGGGCCGTCCGTTCAAGGTGTTGACCATGAGTGGCTACAAGAAATACGCTGGTCGGTTCTGGCGGGCCCGGACATTCACCATGCGAAACCTGAAAACCGGCAAGTCCAGCATTTTGAAATACGGATCCTATAAATTCAACACCGGGCTGAATGACAGCTATTTTTCCCAGGGCAATCTGCGAAACGTGCAATGAAACGGTTTCTCGGGTTCGCCATGGGGCTGTTGTTGGCCCAATCCGGATATGCGTCGGCGCAGGGGCTGACATTTTCGGGATCAGTTTCTGGTGAGTTACGGTACTTCATGCGGCCGCCGGGGTTTGTCGGGCAGACAAACCAGCGCCTTTATCCGTCACTCACCGTCACGCCGCGTCTGGCGTATGACTGGAACGGCGGCAATGACCGTCTGGTGCTGGAACCGTTCCTTCGGCTGGACAGCAGTGGCAATGGGCGTGGTCATGGGGATCTGCGCGAGGCCTTTTGGTTACATTCCGGCCAGAACTGGAGCCTGACCACCGGCATCTCCAAAGTGTTCTGGGGGGTAACGGAATCGCGCAAGCTGGTTGACATCATCAATCAGGACGACGCGCTCGAGGATATTGGCGGTGGTGCAAAACTCGGCCAGCCCATGGTCAATCTTTCGCTGTTCGGCAATTTTGGTACGCTTGATCTGTTCGTGCTGCCGCTGTTTCGCGAACGCCAGTTTCTGGCCTCCGGCGCGCGGCTGGCCGGGCCTTTTGCGATCAACCCGGCGGTCTACACTTCATCGAGTGGCGCGCGCAACGTCGATTTTGCCGCACGCTGGTCGCAGTCCTTGGGCAGTTGGGATTTCGCCCTGTCGCGTTTTCGCGGCACTGCTCGCGCGCCTCGAATGGTCGTTGCGGGTCCGT
>JAADIC010000003.1 GCA_013151535.1 Alphaproteobacteria bacterium
TGAAATAACCACCGCCAGCCAGTTTCTTGAACTTCACCAGCGCGAAATCAGGTTCAATGCCGGTTGTGTCACAATCCATCACCAGCCCGATGGTGCCCGTGGGGGCAATCACCGAAACCTGCGCGTTGCGGAAACCGTGCTTCTCGCCAAGCCGAATAACCTCGTCCCAACTGGCTTTGGCCAGTGTAACAATGTCCTGATCCGGGCAGTTGACGCTGTCGAGCGGCACCGGCAGAACCTCAAGCCCTTCGTAACCATTAACCGAGCTGTAAGCGGCGCGGCGGTGGTTGCGCATGACGCGCAGCATGTCTTTGGCGTTCTTGTCATAGCCGGGGAAGCTGCCACGCTCGCGGGCAATCTCGGCGGATGTGGCATAAGAAACACCGGTCATCAATGCTGTCAGCGCCCCACACATGGCGCGGCCCTGCACACTGTCGTAACCAAGGCCCATATTCATCAGCAAGCCGCCGATATTGGCGTAACCAAGGCCAAGGGGTGCGGAAACGGTACGACAATTGCGCGATTTCTCGGCTGGGGAATTGCGCCATAAGCACCGAAATTTCCAGCGTCAGCGTCCACAACCGCGTGGCGTGCATGTAATCCTCGGCAGCGAATTTGCCGTCGTGATAGAATGTCAGCAGGTTCATGCTTGCCAGATTGCAGGCCGTATCATCGAGAAACATGTATTCAGAACACGGGTTTGAGCCACGAATTTCACCGTCACGCGGGCAAGTGTGCCAGGCGTTAATGGTATCGTGAAACTGGATGCCGGGATCGGCACAGGCCCAGGCGGCATGGCCGATCTGCTCCCACAGATCAACCGCCTTGACGGTTTTGGCGATCTGCCCGTCGGTGCGTTTCAGCAACGCCCAATCCGCATCATCCTTGACCGCTTTCAGAAACGCATCCGTCACCCGCACCGAGTTGTTGGAGTTTTGGCCGGACACAGTCAGATATGCCTCGCTGTCCCAGTCGGTGTCGTAAGTCGGAAATTCAATCGAACTGTAGCCTTGGCGGGCATATTGCAGCACGCGGTTGACATAGGTTTCCGGAATGGCGTTTTTCTTGGCCACGCGAATTGCGGCTTTCAAGCTGGTGTTGACCTTGGGATCAAACGCATCATCTTCCGCCCCGTCCCAATCGCGGATCGCACCAAATATCAGGTTGAGCTGCTGTTCGTGCATTTTGGAACCAGCAACCAATGCGGCGACCTTTTGTTCCTCTTTCACCTTCCAGCCGATGAATTCTTCGATATCGGGGTGGTCCATGTCGCAGATCACCATCTTGGCGGCGCGCCGTGTGGTGCCGCCCGATTTGATCGCCCCCGCCGCCCTGTCGCCAATCTTGAGGAACGACATCAGGCCCGAGGATTTACCACCGCCAGCCAGCCGCTCGTTTGAGCCGCGCAGGGATGAGAAATTGGTGCCGGTGCCTGAGCCGTATTTGAACAGCCGCGCCTCGCGCACCCACAGATCCATGATGCCGCCATCACCAACCAGATCATCCTTGACCGATTGGATGAAACAGGCGTGGGGTTGTGGGTGTTCATAAGCCGAGGTCGATTTTGTCAGTTTGCCGCTGGCGTAATCGACATAGAAATGGCCCTGACCGGGGCCGTCGATGCCATACGCCCAGTGCAGACCGGTGTTGAACCATTGTGGCGAATTTGGCGCCGCCATTTGGGCCGCCAGCATGTAGCGCATTTCATCGAAATAGGCGTGGGCGTCAGTTTCAGCGCTGAAATTGCCACCCTTCCAGCCCCAATAGGTCCAGGCACCCGCCAGACGATCAAACACCTGTTTGGCTGAGCTTTCGCCGCTAAAGCGTTGATCTTCGGGCAGTTTTGCCAGTGCGTCTTCATCCGGAACCGAGGGCCACAGGAATTCAGGCACGCCCTTTTCTTCCACACGCTTGAGAACGGCAGGCACACCGGCCTTGCGGAAATATTTCTGTGCCAACACATCGCTGGCCACTTGCGACCAGCTTGCAGGCACCTCGATTTCATCGAGTTTGAACACAATTGTGCCGTCAGGATTGCGAATTTCCGAAGCGGTTTTGGTGAACTCGATAGATGCGTAAGCACCCGTTCCCGTCTTGTGGTCGCTGCGGGTAAATTTACGTTCAATCTTCATCTCTGCCCCATTTACCGGGTGGTGGTCCCGGCCTTGATCCCGAAGCCGTGCGGTTGATCCGCCGTGCCCCTTATGTTTCCAACCTGTTTTTGCCGGTAAACAGCGGAGTCAGCCTTCTGGCTGGTGACGCTATATGTAGTAGGCTGTCGGTTGGTTCATACAAATTGGCGCATTGAACGGGGTTGGGTCAATTGAATTATTCACGAATTCAACACATTTAATTGTTGACGTGGAATTAACCGTTCGCCGCGCCCTGCGGTTAAAAAAACCGAGGCCCGCCATAGTGCCGGTTATGGGCGACAGCCGCAAAAACCGCAGCCTCGGAAATGCCCAAAAATCAAGGCTTTCGCGCCCTGTGTTAACGCCGCGAAATCCCATTTGAATATTCCCGGCTTGATTCGCGCAGGGCAGCTTGCGGCCGATATCCGGTTACAAAGTATTTTCAAACGGCGCGGGCGCAGAGGTTTCGATCGCGACCGTAAAACCGCTGCGCTAGCGGTACTTGTCCATGTAACAGGCGCGGTAAGGAAAGCGGGATTGTTGGTAAAGCGCTGTAATCACAGGCATAATCCAGCCCTTGCGATAGGTTTCATAGGAAAACCCCCGCCCGAGTATAAATTCATAACTTTGGCGCGCGGTGCTTAGCGTCACGATCTCATACGAATCAAACAGCCTGTCCGCCAGCGCCTGATCCGCCTTGGCCGCGAACGGCACAATCACCATATCGCGCCCGTCCAGCATGCGAAAATCCGTCAGCAGGTCCTGATTGCGCCCGAAGATCGTGGTGGAAAACACGGTGGTCTCATCAAAACCGGCATTGTCAAAGCCCGCCCCGACGCCGTATTCCTGTGTCACCAGCACCCGCCCTTTGGCCAAGGGGCGCAAAAGTGCTGGCAAAGTGCCATCGTTGAGATCGAGAATAAGATCGGCGGCAAAACCCGCACTCCCGTCCCTGAAATCCCCGACCTTCAGCAAATCCATATCCAGTGCCAGCGCCAAAACGGCAATCGGCAGCACCAGCGCCGCCGCCAGAACCAGCCCCGCGCGGCGCGCCAGATCAAAGGCCTGCGGGCGCAACTCAGCCAGCGCCAGCACCGCCATGCCCGCCAAAGGTGTGCCCCAGTTCACGCCAAATTCCTGCCGCCAGATCGAGATCAGCAGCATGACCAGCAATGTGGCAAGAAACGCGCGGCTGAAAAACCCGAATTTTCGAACCCGGGGCGCCGCCCAAAGGGCCAGAAAACCGGCTGGTCCGGCCATGATTAAAATGGTCAGCAGCACATAAAGCGGCCCCCAACCGGTGCTTTCATTCGCGCGAAACCCGAAATTGAAGGCCAGATTGACGCTGCAATTGTTCCAGTTCCACCACAGATGGGCCAAAAACGGCCCCAAAGCCACCAGCGAGATCAGCACCATGCGGCCAAACAGAAACCGCCATGCTTGCGGCCATGTCAGTAAGGCCAGCAGCAGCCCGAGATAGACCACAGCGCCGTTATATTTTGTCAGCAGCAGCGCAGCGCCGCGAAAGCCAGCCCCGCCATGAGGATCGCCGCCCAGACATTGCGCCTTGCCCGCATGGCATTGTCCACCGCCAGCACAAAGACCAGCGCAAAGAATGCCACCAGCGTGTCGTTCAGATAGGTGTTGGACATCAGCAAAAAGCCCGGGATCAGGGCCAGCGTGATTAGGGCCGCACCGGGTTCCACATGCATCGCGCGCACCCGCCGCGCCACCAGCCACAGGCTCAGCCCGCCCAGAAACAGCGAAAACAGCCGGTGGATCAGCCCTTGCTGGGCCAGCCCGATCAGATCACCAAGCCCGCGCAGACCGTAGGAAATCCAGCCCGGCAGGGGCGGATGATCGTAAAACCCCGGCGCAAGGGTTTTGCCCCAGGCGATGAAATAAGCCTCGTCACTGGCAATCGGCAGGAACATCTGCATCAGGACGACGATCAGCAGGATAAAGCCAAGCGAGGCCGGATATTTCAGAATTGTATTCATGACACCTCCCTATAACAGGTGCGTGAACTTACCAAAACTGTAGGGATTAAATGGTCGGGGCGGCGAGATTCGAACTCACGACCCCCTGTACCCAAAACAGGTGCGCTACCAGACTGCGCCACGCCCCGAACCATGACGGGGTATCTATAGGGATGGATCGGACTTGGAAAGCCTAAAAATGCACAAGTTTCCGGCGGATCGGTATTTTTCAAACCGGGTTTCAGCTTTGTGTGCAAGCCCACACAGCCGCATTGCCAAAGGCCGGATGCTGCACCTGACTGCCCACCGTAATGCCCAGGGTTCTGGCCATGCCGCCATTGATCTCAAGCACCACCTGCACATTGTTACCCCCATCAATCGGCGTCAGATCCTGTGGGATTGCGTTCTCGTGGATGCGGGTGACGGTGCCGGTTTCATCCATAAAAATCATATCCAGCGGGATCAGGGTGTTTTTCATCCAGAATTTTACCGGACGCGGTGCGTTATAGACAAATAACATACCCGAAAAGCGCGGCATGGTTTCAACAAACATCAGACCCTTGGCGCGGGTTTCATCGGTATCGACCACATCAACGGCAAAGCTGACTTGCCCCCAGTCACCGCGCAGATTGACCTGCCCCGGCGTGCACGGGGACGCCGCCACAGAGAATGCCGACAGAAAAAGAAAAATCGTACCAAGTATCGCCCGCATGTCTCAGCCTTCCGGTTTCACCGCCTGATCCCAGACCTGAACATCCCAGGCCATCCGGCCCCTGGGACCGGTGGCCAACCTGATACCGACAGCCTCGCCCGGTTGCAACTCGGCCAGACCTGATAAGTGCAACACTTCCATGTGAACGAACACATCCTCGGATTTGCCGAACACATTGACAAAGCCAAAGCCCTTGCCGCGATCAAACCATTTGACGCGGGCGGGCAGCAGCTCGGCCGCCGGGTCGATCTCGACATCGGCCCCCAATATTTCCTTGATAGATTCCTGCGCCATTTCGATCTCCGGCGAATCTATGCTGATGATTTCGATTGCTTGACAGCCGCGTTCGGTTTCCTGTGTCTTGACGACAATTCTGGCATTACCCGCAACCGAGTTCCGCCCGAAAGAGCGCAACACATTCGCGTGCAACAGGATATCCGTTTTGCTTTCGTCAGCAACAATGAAGCCAAAGCCCTTAGTAGTATCAAACCACTTGACCTGGCCCGTTATCGTGCCTGTTTTTTCCACCTTTTCAAAACTACCTTAAAAGTTGACCCTAGGTCAGTTAACCATATCATCAAATGTTTTGGTAAGCCAGCATTACCACGCGCAAAGCGCGGATTATTTTTTTCGGATGGCCACAATATGATTTATTATGAGTATGTTATGATGTGCCAATGGAAATCATTATGGGCTTAAACGTTGGATTTCCCACGCATTTTCAACCGCTTCGCGCGACCACCTGAATCTGTCATGTAACCGAAATTCACCATCCGCCCAGAACTCGATCTCCAGCGGGGCGATCCGATAACCGCCCCAGAAGTCAGGTCGCTTGGGGTTGATCCCTTTGCTGGCGGTTACCTTCGCCACCTCGGCCATCAGGCTGGCGCGCGACTTCAGGGGCTGTGACTGATACGAGGCCCAGGCCCCCAAACGGCTGGGTAAAGAGCGCGAGGCGTAATAGGCATCCGCCAGCGCGCCGTCCTCTTTTGTCACCAGCCCGCGCACCCGGATCTGGCGGCGCAGGGATTTCCAGTGCATGACAAAGGCCGCCTTGCCGCTGGTTGCGATCTCGCGCGCTTTGGCGCTGTCGTAATTGGTGTAAAAAACGAATGCATCACCCTCGATTTCCTTCAGCAACACCATGCGCGCATTCGGCAGGCCGTGCGCATCAACCGTGGACAGGGCAATGGCGTTGGCATCGTTCGGCTCAACCACCTTGGCCTCGCGCAACCAGCGCTGCGCGATCTCAAAAGGTGAGTCACCGGCGAATATTCCTGATCTGTCCGCCATTGCGCGACCTCGCTTGCTACATATCCGCACCTTACGCCTGCGGGCGCATTTGACCAGCCCGTTTTGCAATTTCAGCAGGCTTGAAGCCCCCTGCCCTTTGGCATAAACGGGGAGAACAGACATTTCAGGGCAGACATTCAGAGGGGGCATACATGTCGGCAGGATTGATGAGCGGCAAGCGCGGGCTTGTGATGGGGGTGGCGAATGATCGCTCCATGGCTTGGGGCATTGCCAAGGCATGCGCCGCGCAAGGGGCCGAAATGGCGTTTTCCTATCAGGGCGAAGCGTTGGGCAAGCGGGTGCGCCCACTGGCCGAAAAACTTGGCGTCAAACATGTGCTGGAATGTGATGTGACCGACGAGGCTTCGATGGATGCGCTGTTTGCAACACTCAAGGCCGATTGGGGCGGGCTTGATTTTGTCGTGCACGCCATCGGGTTTTCCGACAAATCCGAATTGCGCGGGCGTTACGTTGACACCAGTGCCGACAATTTCCGCCTGACCATGGATATCTCGGTTTATTCCTTCACCGCGATCACCCAGCGGGCTGAAAAAATTATGAAAAACGGCGGCTCGATCCTGACGCTGACCTATATTGGTGCCGAACAGGTGATGCCACATTACAACGTCATGGGCGTGGCCAAAGCGGCGCTCGAGGCCTCTGTCGCCTATCTGGCCGAGGATCTGGGCAAGGATAATATCCGCGTCAACGCCATTTCCGCCGGCCCGGTCAAAACCCTTGCCGCCAGCGGCATCGGCGATTTTCGCTATATCATGAAATGGGCCGAGCTGAATTCGCCGCTGCGCCGGGGCACAACGATCGAAGACGTCGGCAATTCTGCGCTTTATCTGCTGTCCGATCTGGGCGGCGGTGTCACCGGTGAAGTGCATCACGTTGATTGCGGCTATCACGTCGTCGGCATGAAGGCCGTCGATGCGCCCGATATTGATGTCGTCACAGGAAGGAAATAACCCATGACTGACCACCGCCTGCCGCATGAAAAGGGCTTTCACATTTCATGGGACCAAATCCACCGCGACAGCCGGGCGCTGGCCTGGCGACTGGACGGGCACGGGCCGGATGATGGTGCTTGGCGGGCGATTGTGGCGATCACGCGCGGCGGCATGGCCCCGGCAATGATCGCGGCGCGCGAGCTTGATATCCGCACGGTCGACACCATCAGCATCAAATCCTATGACCACCAGTCACAATCGGAGGCGGTGATCCTGAAAGGCCCGGATGCGGCAATCATGGGCGACGGCACCGGCATCCTGATAATTGACGATCTGGTTGATACCGGCAAAACCCTGGAGGTTGTCCGCACCAAATATCCCAAGGCGCATTTCGCGACAGTTTACGCCAAACCCAAGGGCCGCCCGATGGTGGATACGTTCATCACGGAGGTCAGCCAGGACACATGGATTTTCTTTCCGTGGGATATGGCCCTGCAATATGTCGAGCCTTATCGCGGAAAAGATTGACGGCTCGTTAGGCGTATTGCCGATCCGGGGATGTCTGATTCAACCTAAAGAGCGTTCATTCGCAACATAAATGCCCGCCTGCCACTGGGCTAGCGGGCTAGCGGGCTAGCGGGCTAGCGGGCTAGCGGGCTAGCGGGCTAGCGGGCTAGCGGGCTAGCGGGCTAGCGGGGCTAGCGGGCTAGCGGGCTAGCGGGCTAGCGGGCTAGCGGGCTAGCGGGCTAGCGAAGCAATTCCCGCGCAAGCCTTTGATGTCAATATATAATCGCCCCAACCCCTGATTTTCATCAGACGGTTCATCAGACGGTCCGTTTATGAAATTAAAGAGGATGGCGAAAGCCAAACACATTCGCCAATCAGTGGTTTTTAACAACCGGATCAACCGCCGCCGGAAAAACCCGCCTGCATATTGAACAGCCGCCACGACGCTATGTGTTAGGGAAGCTCTGATTAAGTAGGGATTTTGCAGAAATGCCAACCCCCGACCGGGTGGGGGCAAAGCGAGCCAGGAGTGATTGCCCGCACCGTTCCATTTACAAGAGCCGTTTCAACAGGACGCACCGTTGCAAAAGCCCCCGCCATGGGGCGGTCTCTCATGAATTACTTTGCAATTCACTGTCGACCCACGGGAAATGCAAAGCATTTCCTAGGGGTCGGGGGCTGGCATTTCTGCAAAATGCGGAGCGGCACGTTGTTCAGGGGGTCCTTAAATATTCTGAAGTGATGACATCACTTCAGAATAATCTCAGGCCCCATCACCAATGTCGGCAACCATGTGGACAGGAATGGGATATAGGTCACCATAATCAGGAAGATGAACAAGACACCAAGGAACGGCAGCGCGGCCTTTACAACCGACATCATCGGCATGCCCGCCACGCCTGAAGTCACGAACAGGTTCAGGCCCACCGGCGGGGTAATCATGCCGATTTCCATGTTCACCACCATGATGATGCCAAGATGAATGGGATCAATCCCCAGTTCCATCGCAATCGGGAACACCAGTGGGGCGACGATCAGCAACAATCCTGACGGCTCCATAAACTGTCCACCGATCAGCAGGATCACGTTGACCACGATCAGGAACATGATCGGCCCAAGCCCTGCCGCCAGCATGGTGTTGGCCACGGCCTGTGGCACCTGCTCCTCGGTCAGCACCTGTTTCAGGATCAGGGCGGCGGCAATGATGAACATCAGGGTGATGGTCAATTTGCCGGCCTCAAACAATGTCTGGCGGGTGTCTTTGTGAAAAAACGCCGTAATCAGCGCCAAAGGCTTTTGCAGCAGGGTTTTATGGGGTTGGCCTTCGGGTGTGCTCAGCGGGCCCATGTCGCGGTAAATGAACACCGACACGAGGAATGCATAAACCGAGGCCACCGCCGCCGCCTCGGTCGGGGTGAAGATCGCGCCATTGGTCAGGCCCGGCACGCCGTAAATTCCGACCATGATAATCACGATCAGCAACATGCCCCAGCTTGCATCGCGGAACGAAATCCAAATCTCGCGCCAACCGGCCCAGTCGCCTTTGGGCATATTCTTGATCGTCGCCATCACATAGATCGCCACCATCAGCATGAAACCGGCCAGCAGGCCCGGGATCACACCGGCCAGAAACATCCGGCCCACGGATACTTCGACCGCGGTGGCATAAACCACCATCACGATTGACGGCGGGATCAGGATGCCGAGCGTGCCGGCGTTACAGATCACACCAGCAGCAAACTCCTTGGAATAGCCCGCCTGTTTCATGGCCGCAATCACGATCGAGCCGATGGCCACAACCGTCGCGGGGGATGAGCCTGACAGGGCCGCAAACATCATACAGGCGAACACGCCGGCGATTGCCAGCCCGCCGCGAAAATGGCCGACGACCGCGATGGAAAAGCGGATGATCCGCTGGGCCACACCGCCGGTTGACATGAAGCTCGAGGCCAGAATGAAAAACGGGATCGCCAGCAGGGTGTAATGGCCCTCAAAGGCGGAAAACAGGGTTTGTGCCACCGAGGCCATGGAACTATCTGAAAACACCAACAAAAACAGCACCGAACTTAGGCCAAGCGCAATCGCGATTGGTACACCGATCATCAGCATCGTGATAATCATCGTAAACAGAAGAATAACAGACATGGATTAATCCTTCAGTTTCGCGGCGGCTTCTTCGACCGCATCTTCGGCTTCGTGGCTGACGATCAGGCTGTCGATCTCGCCCCGCCAAAGTTTGATCGTGACCTGAATGTATCGAAACAACAGCAGCGCCATGGAAATCGGCAGAACCATATAGGGAATGAGGCGTGGGATTTTCTCGTAAGCATCGCCGTTATTGAACCAACCCTCCAGAAAACGCAGCGGCGCGATCATCGGAATATCGTCGGTTTCATACCAGCCCTGCCCGCGCACATCGGCAAACCCGGTGGGGAACCAGCGCCCGGTGGTGGGCTGAAGATTGGCAAATGGCGCCCAATAATCCCAACTGCCCTTGAGCAGGAAAAACGTGAACATCAGGCAAAGGGCGGCGGCAATCAGCGCCATGATCCGCCGGGTTCTGGTGCTGACCAGATTGATGATCGCATCAACCCCCAGATGGCCGCCGGTTTTCACCGAATAGGACACCCCAAGCAACACCAGCCAGGCAAACAGAAAGACCGTGGTTTCAAGCGCCCACAGGATGTTTGAATTAAACGCTTTGCGCGCCACCACATTAGCGAAGGTAACCATGACCATGGTGCCAAGGATGATAGCAATCAGATTCTCTTCAAAGGTATTGACGATCTCGCCGAACTTGCTTCGCATCTGCCCATCCCCATTTGCAAATTGAGGCGCGGTCCCGGCAAGCGGGGCCGCGCGTTGTCACGAGGTCGCTTTAGTACTTTTCGTTGATGGCCTGTGCGGCTGCGATATTGTCAGCCCCCACATCGCCTTCAAACTGCTTCCAAACCGGCTTCATCGCGGCAACCCATGCAGCACGCTGCTCGGGGGTCAATTCACGAACCACACCGCCAGCAGCGATGATATTTGCCTTGGCCTGCGCGTTCACCGCAGTGGATTCACCATTGCGGGTCGCGGTTACTTCGGCGACGATTTGCAGGAACTGGTCGCGCACATCGGGGTCAAGACTGGCCAGCCAGTCCACGCTCGTCACCAGAAGATAGTCGATGATGCCGTGGTTGGTTTCGGTTGTACCGTCCTGCACCTCGAAGAACTTCTTGCCATAGATGTTGGACCAGGTGTTTTCCTGCCCATCCACAACTTTTTGCTGAAGTGCGCCGTAAACCTCGGAAAACTTCATCTTCTGCGGGTTGCCGCCAATGGCTTCCATCTGCGCCACCAGAACGTCGCTGGATTGCACCCGGAATTTCAGGCCGTTGGCATCTGTTGGCAGGATCAGCGGCACATTGGCCGACATCTGCTTCATACCGTTATGCCAGAACGCCAAGCCCTGCAGACCACGCTTTTGCATGGAATCCTTCATCGCCTGGCCGGTGGCCGAAAGCTGGAATTCGTTCACAGCTTCGATGTTCTTGAACATGAAGGGCAGATCGAAAATGCGGAACTGCTTGGTGAATTTCTCGAACTTCGAAAGGCTTGGTGCTGCCAGTTGCACATCGCCCTGAAGCATGGCTTCCAGAACTTTGTTATCGTCATAAAGGGTGGAGTTCGGGAAAACCTGCATACAGGCTTTGCCGTTCATTTCTTCATTGACGCGCTTGGCCAGCAAGGTGGCGGCGATGCCTTTGGGGTGTTTGTCGGTGTTGGTGACATGGGCAAACTTGATGACGATTTCGCCATCCTGGCACTGGTTGTCCGAACTTGCGGAAACGGTGCCTGCCGTTGTGAATGTTAGTGCCGCGGCAATGGCGGTGGCTGTCAGGAACTTCATGATATCCTCCCGGGATGTGAATGATGAGCGCGCAAAGCAAGCGCGTACCGCGAGGGTACGGGATCACGCGAATCGCTCAAGGAAAATTGAAGCGGCGTGTGCAGATGTCGAATTTCGGTGTGAATTCATTCGCTTAGAACAAGATAGACGGCATGGCCGGATTGGCGCGGCTTACGGTAATGCGGAAAGTCGCACAGAAAACCACGGTGTTGTGTGGTTTTCCGCACAGACCCGCAGGCATCGCGAATCATGATTCGCGGTAATCCTCGGGCCGGATGC
Organism: Alphaproteobacteria bacterium; assembly: GCA_013151535.1. GTDB lineage: Bacteria > Pseudomonadota > Alphaproteobacteria > Rhodobacterales > Rhodobacteraceae > UBA5972. The sequence goes on from JAADIC010000003.1 coordinate 11,751, forward strand.
CCAGTTTGCCGATGCGGTCATAAAACGTTTTGCGTGGCAGGCCCAAAGCCGCCGCCGTGTCCGAAGCGTGGCCGGAAAACTGGCGCAGGGCGTTTTCGATGATGCCGCGCTCGACCCGCTCAAGCTGGGCCTTGAGCCCCATTTCGGCCTTGCCGGTTTCCAGCCCCCAGGCCACCCGTTTGGCGTGATTGCGCAGGCTTTTGAGGTTGGACGGCCAGTCCATCGCCGCCAACCCCAGCACAGCCTCGCGCGATTGTGCCGCGCTCATAACCGCCCCGGCGTCGACCTCTTCGCGCAGGAAACGCTCAAACAGCAGCGGCACGTCTGGCAGGCGCTCGGACAGCGGTGGCACATGGATGCGGATCACCCCGAGCAGGTAAAACAGATCGTCATTAAGCTCGCCCGACTGCACCCGCTTTTCGATCTCGGGACCGGCGGTGGCGAATATCGGGCGTTCAGGATTACTACGCAACCAGCGCAGCAACGCCAGTTGATCCGCCGCCGCAAGCCGCTCGATATCGCATAAAAGCCGCGCGTCACTGCCGGCGTCAAGCTGGGCCAGATCAAACGGGCTCAGGCAATCGATCCGCTGCAACCCGGCACCCGCGTCACGCAGGCCCAGCACCAGCCGCGCCACATGGCCCCGCCCGGTGCCACGCGCGCCTGATATCAGCACCGGCGAGGTTGCGCGGCCCGCCAGCCCGATCACCTCGCGCAGGCGCGCGCTGGCAGCGGATACGCCCAGAAAACCGATCTTTTCGTGGCGGGCACGATCCAGATCGGCCTTGAGGCGGCGGTTCTCCATCACCAGCCGACGGGTGCCGATAGCCTTGTCAACAACAGCCAGTAAGTGCTTGGGATCACATGGTTTTTCCAGAAAGTCATACGCCCCGCCGCTCATGCCACGCACGGCACTTGGCACGTCACCCTCGCCGGTTAGCAGGATCACCGGCAGTTCTGTATCCAGATTGCGCACATGATCCAGCAGCGCGAAACCGTCCTTGCCCGGCATGCGAATATCACTGACGATCACCCCCTGAAAACCAGCCGAGATATGATCCTTGGCCTCGATGAACGAGGCGGCGGTGATCGCCCGATAACCGCCCAGCTCCAGACTTTGGCCAAGGGCCTCGCGCACCATTTGATCGTCATCAACCAGCAGCACCGGGGTCATTTCATCCATCATCACGCCACCTTTTCCAAACCAACCGGCGTCAGTTCCACCGTGAATTCCGCCCCACCTTCAGGATGGTTTCGCCCGGTGATCTTGCCGCCAAAGCTCTGCACAATGCCGTATGAAATCGACAGACCAAGGCCCATCCCTTCCGAGCTGCCAACCGCCTTGGTGGTGTAAAACGGATCGAAAATCTTTTCCGGATCATCCAGCCCCGGCCCGCAATCGCGCACCGAAACCGTGACCGCGCCGCCCTGCTGCGCAATCGCGATTTCCAGCCTTTTGTTGCCCTGCCCTTCCATTGCATCAACCCCGTTTGATACCAGATTAAGCAACACCTGCTGCAAACGCACCTCACCGCCGCGCACCAGAACCGGGCCAATAGGCGCACGCCAGGCGACGGTTACACCCTCTTTCACCAGCCGCTGCTCGCTGAGTTCCAGCACCAGATCGACCACGCCGACCAGATCGACATCGGTCATCGGTTCGCCCTCTTTGCGGGTGAATGCGCGCAGGTTTTTGATGATGCGCCCCATGCGGCGCGCCAGATCGGATATGCGCGCAAGATTGGCCTTGGCGGTATCGCTGTCACCGCGCGCAAGGAAGGCGGTGGCGTTATCCGCAAACGAGCGGATGGCCATGAGCGGCTGGTTCAATTCATGCGAAATACCCGCCGACATCTGACCCAGTGCTGTCAATTTCCCTGCCTGAACAAGGTCTTGCTGGGCGATCTTAAGGGCCTCTTCGGCCTCGCGGCGCTCCTTGATCTGCTGGCGCAGGTCCAGATTGACGCCCGATAGCTGTTCCGTGCGCCGCACAACCCGCGCCTCCAGCTCCTGATTTGCCCGTTCTTCCAGCCGCAATTGCTCGGCCAGGGCCATGCGTCTGAGGGTCAACAGCAACAGAACCGCCCCCAAAAACAGCGAAATCGCCCCGGCAAACGCCGCCAACAGCAAAGCCGACAGCTTGGCGGGGGCGGTGTCGATCAGGATTTCCGCCGTCAGATCGATCACCGGCGCATCAGCCGCCAGATGCAGACTGCTGGCCGGAAATCGCCCGTCTTTCGGGAATTTCCACAGGTTAAAACCCTGAAACTGCGCGTGGCGATAGGCCGGAAAGGGCAACAGGTCAATCTCGGGGTATTTTCGGGCGCGGGCCAACTTGTCCTGACCACCGGGCTGGCTGCGAAACAGCAACTCGAACCGGTTGGCGACAAAAACCACCCCCAGAGAATCGGTAAAATAAAGGATATTGGGATTGGCGCGCCAGTCGGTCTCCACCGCTTCGATATCGACCTTGACCACCACCGCCCCGATCGGCGCACCGCTTTGGCGAATGATCGGGGCTGCGGCATAAAACGCCCGCTCAACCCCGATGACCCCCTGCGCTGTGCCAAGGGCACCGTTCATGGCGCGCTTGAAATAGGCGCGATCACTGAAATCGCTACCAATCGGGGTGCCGCGTGAAGAAGCCACCACAAAGCCTTGGGAAGACAGCACAAAAACCTCAAGCGAGCCGGTTTTATCGGCGGTTTCCAGCAACAAACGCTCGGCCTCGGTAACGAACTGATCGCTGTCCGCGTATAAAAGCGCGATCAGGCCGGGGTGATCGGCCAGCACCACAGAAAGCTGGCGAAACCGTTGCAAATAGCTTTGCAAACGATCCGTCGCCAGCGACAACTCGGTTTGCCCGCGTGCTGACAAGCGTTCCAGCGCCGTACCATACGCCCACCACCAGACCCCGGCCGACAATATGGTGGCAGCCAGCAGAAATGTGATCACAGGCCAGACCAGCTTGCGCAAGGAAACCTCCGTGTTTGTGTCGAGTTTAGCCGCCCGCCCTTGCCTTGACCAGTTGGATTGGCAACAAGGGTGCCATGCAGAATTTCACGGGTTGAACACACTGACGGTGCGCATTTGGAAAATTTTTACCGAAAAATTTTCGCTTAAGAATTTTCGATAAAATTCTTCCTTCACAAGCCCAAAGGCTGCGCCGTTTCCACCAGTTTCACGAAATAACTCGCGCCAATCGGTGACATATCGTCGTTGAAATTATATTCCGGATGATGAAGCGACGCCCCCTCGCCACCGCCAATAAACAGATACGAGCCCGGGCGATGCTCCAGCATATAGGCGAAATCCTCGGCCCCCATGACGGCGGGCACGTCGATTTCGACGTTCTCGGCCCCCGCGACGCCCCGCGCAACTTCGACCGCGAAATCGGTCTCTTTGTCGTGGTTGACCATGGCGGGATAACCATATTGAAAATCAAACGTAACCGTCGCGCCAAACGCCGCCGCCATGCCGTCGCAGACCTCCTGCATCCGGCGCACCACCATGTCCTGCACCTCTTTTTTCAGGGTGCGCACGGTGCCGCCGAGAAAGGCGGTTTGCGGGATGATATTGCCAGCGGTGCCGGCGTGAATTTCAGTGACCGAGATCACCAGATTGTCATTGGCGCTGACATTGCGCGACGAAATGGTCTGAATGGCGGCGGCGATCTGCACCGCCACGACCACCGGATCGATCGTCAGTTCCGGCATGGCCCCGTGGCCACCCGCACCGGTAATATTGATCTTGAACTCATCCGCTGCCGCCAAAG
>JAADIC010000360.1 GCA_013151535.1 Alphaproteobacteria bacterium
TCGGCAAACGCGACGGCCTTGTGCATGTTAGCCAACTTGCCAATGAGCGGGTGAACCATCCAAAAGACATCCTGACCGAGGGTCAGGAAGTCAAAGTCAAACTGATGGGCTTTGATGATCGCGGCAAAGTGCGTTTGAGCATGAAAGTTGTCGATCAGGAAACTGGGGAAGAGATCAAGCAGGACGGTTGATCTGCTGAACCTCTCATTATGATTTGTGACAAAAAGGCCTCGGTGGAAACGCCGAGGCCTTTGGTTACGAAAATGTTATTTCTGCGCGTTTCACTTTGATGTTACTTGAGGCTAATCTCCCGCAGGTAGCGCGTAAGACCGCTTTTACCCTGAATTATAAATAGTTACCGAGGTATCAACATGATTAACCGCCGATTGTTTCTGGCCTCCAGCCTTGCGGCAAGCGCGCTTGGCGTGGCCCAGCCCGTATTATTTGCCCATAAAAAGGGCGAAGAATATGTTCTTCCGGAAGAATACATGCCAACTGAAGTCAAGCTGCGTGACAAGTTTGAACCCGGCGAAATTCACGTCGATCCCGGCAGCTACCGTTTGTATCTGACACTTGGCAAGAAAAAGGCCATGCGCTGGACGGTCGGCATCGGTCGCGGCAACCTTTACCACCCCGGGACGTTCCATGTTGGTGCCAAACAGAAGTGGCCGCGCTGGATTCCCACCCCGGCCATGGTCGAGCGGAACCCGGATGTATACGGCCCCGTGGTCGAGGCAGGCGGGCAGGATGGCGGCATCAACAATCCCTTGGGCGCACGCGCGCTGTATCTTTATACCGCCAGTGGCCGCGACACCTATCTGCGCATCCACGGTACAAACAATCCGCGCACAATCGGCATTGACGTCTCAAACGGCTGTGCCCGCCTGATTAATCCGCAAGTGGAAGAATTGTACGAACTTGTTCCGTTGGGAACCAAGGTTGTGCTGTATCCCAAAGCCTCGGGCGTTGGTGTTCACGCGGCGATCTAGCGCTATCCAGACAATCGAATATTTTAGGCAGGCCCCTTTTCGGGGCCTGTTTTTTTGGGCCACCACCCCTTGCATACCGCCCGACACAGTGACATATTTTGATCGAATTCCAAACATCGTTGCAGGAGCACACCAATGCTGGATAAGCGCCAATTCTATATCAACGGCCAATGGGTCGCCCCTTCGCAAGCTCATGATCTTGAAGTTATCAACCCCTCCAACGAGGAGGCCTGCGCCACGATTTCGCTGGGCGCGCAAGCAGACACAAACGCGGCGGTCGCTGCGGCCCGGGCGGCTTTCATCCCGTGGATGAACACCCCGAAAGAGGAACGCCTTACCCTGATCGAGCGCCTGTTGGAGGTTTACAACAACCGCGCCGAAGACATGGCGATTGCGATCAGCCTTGAAATGGGCGCGCCAATTGATTTGGCGCGTCAGCAGCAGGTCACCTCGGGCGCGTGGCACATCAAAAACTTCATCCGCGCCTTCCGGGATTTTGAATTTGACCGGATGCTGGGCAATCACGCCCCAAATGATCGTATCCTGATGGAGCCGATCGGCGTGGTTGGCATGATAACCCCTTGGAACTGGCCGATGAACCAAGTCACCCTCAAAGCCATTCCGGCCATGGCGACGGGTTGCACAATGGTGTTGAAACCTTCGGAAATCGCACCCCTGTCAGCCATGGTCTTTGCCGAGATCGTGGATGAGGCCGGATTTCCATCCGGTGTTTTCAACCTGGTGAATGGCGACGGGTTGGGTGTGGGCACCCAGCTTTCAGGGCATGCTGGTGTCGATATGATCTCGTTCACCGGCTCCACGCGCGCGGGGGCTGCGATCCAGAAAAATGCGGCTGACAGTGTAAAGCGCGTATCGCTGGAGCTTGGCGGCAAGGGGGCGAATATCGTCTTTGCCGATGCCGATGAAAAAGCCGTGAAGCGCGGTGTGCTGCATTGCATGAACAATACGGGCCAGTCCTGTAACGCGCCGACGCGGATGTTAGTGCAGCGCGAGGTTTACGATCTTGCCGTAAAAACTGCGGCTGCAACGGCAGACAAGATTACCGTCGGCAATGCGTCGGATGAAGGCCGCCATATGGGGCCGGTTGTGTCTGAAGCGCAATACAACAAAATTCAGGGGCTGATCGAGGTTGGCATCAACGAAGGGGCGCGCCTGATTGCCGGGGGTCTTGGGCGGCCCGATGGCAGCAATCGCGGCTATTTCGTGCGCCCGACCGTATTTGCCGATGTGAACAACCAAATGACCATCGCGCGCGAGGAAATCTTTGGCCCGGTGCTGGTGATGATCCCGTTTGATACCGAGGCCGAGGCGATAGAAATCGCCAATGACACACCTTACGGTCTGACGGATTATGTGCAGACGCAGGATGGCGACAAGGCCAACCGTGTCGCCCGTCAATTGCGCGCTGGTATGGTGGAAATGAACGGGCAAGGCCGCGCTGCGGGTTCGCCCTTTGGCGGCTACAAACAATCAGGCAACGGGCGCGAAGGCGGCGTCTGGGGGCTTGAGGATTTCCTTGAGGTCAAAGCCGTCAGCGGCTGGGCGGCTGAGTAACGCCCCCTATCCCGCAACCGCCGCCAACAGGCTGGCATTGCCACCGGCGGCGGTTGTGTCGATGCAGATATGCCGCTCGACCCGACATTTTGCAGCCAGATCATCGCCGGTTGCCAGCGGGATAATCGGCCCCTGCCGCCGGGTCAGCGCTTGTCGCGCGGTGCGCTGTGCGGCCGTGTCGCCCCAAAGGGCAACCACGTCAAACCCGCGAAGGTCTGCCAGATGCAAGGCGGCCAAACTGCCCGTGACCTCAACCGCCGCGCAGCCGTTTTCACGCGCAATCGCGGCCTGCTGTCGGGCCAGTTTCGCCCCCGGCCCAAGGCACAGTACCGTGCCACGCCCATAGGTCGTCAATTGGTTGCTTTCGCCCGTCGGGCCGGGCAAGGCCTGACAGGATAGCGGGACTGGCTGGCCCGAGGGAACGCCATCAAGCGCCGCCTGCACCTCGGCGGGATCGGCCGCCTCGCCATTTTTTGGCGTGAATTCTTGTGCGCCATACCGCGTGAACCGGGCCAGATACGACGGCCCGCCCGCCTTGGGTCCGGTGCCGGAAAGACCTTCACCCCCAAAGGGTTGCGAGCCGACAACCGCGCCTATCTGGTTGCGGTTGATGTAGATATTGCCGACCTTCAGGCGCGAGGTGACTTGCTCAACCCGATCATCAATCCGGCTGTGCATGCCGAAAGTCAGGCCAAATCCGGTGGCGTTGATCGCGTCAACCACGGCGTCAATATTATCCGCAGCAAAGGTCGCCACATGCAGAACCGGGCCAAAAACCTCGCGTTTCAGATCAGCGATACCGTCGACTTTAAGCACCACTGGTGACACAAAACACCCGACCTCGGGAACCTGCAACCGCTTCAGAAGCCGCCCGTCCTGTTGCGCCTGCTCGATATGCCCTGCAATATCATCCCGCGCGCCCGCGTTGATAACCGGCCCCACATCAGTTGCCATCGACCAAGGATTGCCGATCACCAACTCGTCCATCGCGCCGTAAAGCATATCCAGAAACGGCCCCGCAATATCCTCTTGCAAATAAAGCATCCTGAGCGCCGAGCACCGCTGCCCCGCCGATTGAAAAGCCGAGGCGATGATATCCCTGATCGCCTGTTCCGGCAGGGCGGTGCTGTCAACGATCATCGCGTTCAGCCCGCCGGTTTCCGCAATCAACGGCGCGTCAGGCGCGATACCCGTCGCCATGGCGCGGTTGATCGTTTGCGCGGTCGCGGTCGAGCCGGTAAAACACACGCCGTTGATCCGGCTGTCCGAGGTCAGACCGGCCCCGACAATTGATCCCCGCCCCGGTAAAAACTGCAAAACCGCGCGCGGGACACCGGCCTTGTGCAGCAGTTTAATCGCCAGAAAGGCCGTAATCGCGGTGGGTTCCGCAGGCTTGGCCAACACCCCGTTGCCCACCGCCAGCGCCGCCGCGATTTGGCCTGTGAAAATCGCCAAGGGGAAGTTCCACGGTGAAATGCAGGCAAACAGGCCACGCGCAGGTAACGGTTGTTTCGGCCCCTCCAGCCCATAAAATCGCAGAAAATCAACGGCTTCGCGCAATTCGGAAATCGCGTCAGCGGCAGTTTTTCCGGCCTCGCGGCACAGGATCGCAAACAGTTCGCCATGGTTTTCTTCAAACAGGTCTGCGGCAAGGCTCAAAACCTGTTGGCGCTGCCTGGGGCTGGCATCATGCCAATCCCGGGCCTCTGAAAGTGCGGTTTTGACGCCCGATTCCGAGGTCAGATTGACCTCGCCCACCTTGTCATTCGCGTCCGCCGGATTGAAAACTTCAAGCGTTTCTGACGGGGCAGACTCACCCGAAATCAAAGGCCCGGCCTGCCAGTTTACGCGCTGAAACCCGCCGCGCGCCGCCTCAATTTCAGCCAAATCACTTTGCTCATGCAGGTCCCAGCCGCGCGAATTTCGGCGTTCCGGGCCATAGATATCCGCAGGCCCGGCAATCACCGACGGGCTGACTTGCGCAACCTCAAAAGGGTCAGCCGCAACCACTTCAGGCGGCACATCCGCGTCAACGATCTGGTTCACGAAAGACGAGTTCGCGCCGTTCTCCAGCAGACGCCGCACCAGATAAGCCAGCAAATCCTGATGGGTGCCCACCGGCGCGTAAATCCGGCAGCGCGTGCCTTCACCGCTCCGCACCAGATTGTACAGGCTCTCACCCATGCCTTGCAGGCGCTGAAATTCGAACGCCGTTTTATCGCCCGCCATCTCAAGAATGGCCGCCACCGAATGGGCGTTGTGGGTGGCAAATTGCGGATAGATACGATCGCCCATCGCCAACAGTTTCTGTGCGCACAGAATATAGCACATGTCAGTCGCGGATTTCTGCGTGAAAACCGGAAAACCCGCCAGCCCTTCGACCTGCGCGCGCTTGATCTCGGTGTCCCAATAGGCACCCTTGACCAGACGCACCATGATCTTGCGATCAAGGCTTGTCGCCAGTGCGTTCAACCAATCCAGAACCGCGCCTGCCCGCTTGCCATATGCCTGCACGACCACGCCGAAACCATCCCAGCCCGCCAGATCAGGATCGCGCAGAACCGCCTCGATCACATCCAGCGACAGATCCAGACGGTCGGCCTCTTCCGCGTCGATGTTGAACCCCATGCCAGCCCTTGCCGCCATGCGCGCCAGCTTGCGGGTGGCGGGAACCAACTCGCGCAGGACGCGGGCTTTTTGGCCGACCTCGTAACGCGGATGCAGGGCAGAAAGTTTCACCGAAATACCGGGGTTTTCGCGCACATCCCGGGATTTGCACTGGCCTGCCAGTTCCTGAATGGCGGCCGCATAGGCGTCAAAATACTTGCGCGCATCATCCGCCGTTAACGCCGCCTCGCCCAACATATCATACGAAAAGGTAAAACCACGCGCCGCCAGTTTACGGCCGCGCGACACCGCCTCGTTGATGGTTCGACCCAGAACAAACTGATGCCCCATCTCGCGGATGGCGCGGCCTACGGCGGTGCGGATGACAGGTTCGCCCAACCTTTTGACGGCACCGTGCAGCGTGGCGGCAATGCCCGCGCCCTCGCCGTCTTTCAGCACCTTGCCGGTCAGCATCAGCGCCCAGGTGGAGGCGTTGACCAATGAAGAACTGGATTGCCCCAAATGCGCGCCCCAGGCCGATGGTGCGATTTTGTCTTCGATCAACGCATCCATGGTTGTGGCGTCAGGCACCCGCAACAGGGCCTCGGCCAGACACATCAGGGCGACGCCCTCATCGGTGGACAGGCCGTATTCGGCCAGAAAAACCTCCATCAGGCCGGGGTTGCTATCGGCGCGAATGGCACGCACCAAATCAGTGGCGCGGGCATGGGTGCGGGTGCGCAACTCGGGCGAAAAACCGGTGCCGTCCGTCAGACGCGCAAGACAGGTTTGCTCTGCTGCCAGATGCAGGCTGGTGATGTCGCAACGGTATGAAATCAGAGGGCGCATTGTTGGAATTCCTTGCAAAGCCGAGGATTGCAGGATACCACCAATTCAGAAGTCTTTCTGACTGATTTTCCAATTTTTTCGGCCAATAAGGTTTCATTTCTAAGGGTTTGGCGATGAAAGAGGCGTGATTATGTCATTTGACAGTACTCTTGACCAGTATGACAAAAAGATCCTTTACGAGTTGTCTCTGGATGGTCGCCTGCCGGTGACTGAACTTGCCAACCGCGTTGGCCTGTCCAAAAGCCCCTGTCAGGTCAGGATGCGCAAGCTCCGGGATCAGGGCTATATCCTTGGCTTTCGCGCGGTTCTGAACCCGGTCAAACTGGCGCAGGATCATGTGGCCTTTGCCGAAGTCCGGCTGACTGACACCACCGAAAAAGCCCTGAACGCGTTCAATGCGGCGGTGCATAAAGTGCGCGAGATCGAGCAATGCCATATGATTGCGGGGTCGTTCGACTATCTGTTGAAAATCCGCACGGGCAACATTCGTGCCTATCGGCAGGTGTTGGGCGAAACCATTTCAAACCTGCCCCATGTTGGCAGCACGTCAACCCATGTGTCGATGCAAGCGGTGAAGGACAACGCTTTTTGAGGAAGGATTTTATCGAAAATTCTTCAGTCTGAAATTTTTTCGATAAAAATTTCCCGTAAATACCCTCAGCGTTCGGCCCGCAAATGCCGGTTCAACCGCCGGTTCACCACGGCAAATCCCAGTGTCAGGATCAGCGTGAACACCACGAAATAGACCGCGATAATCGGATATGGCACGAACGGGTTGAAGGTCTTGTCGGCGAAATAATTGGCGTAATAAAGTGCGTCACCCTCCTGCCGCCACGCCGGAAAGCTGGAAAAGAAAACCAGCGCCGTGGCATGAAACAAAAAGATCGCCTCGTTGGTGTAAGACGCCCAGGCCAGCCGCAGCATCGAGGGCCAGACAACCCGGCGAAACTTGCGAAACGGTGACATGCCGATGGCATCCGCCGCCTCGATATCGCCCTTGGGCACCGACATCAGCGCCCCGTGGAAAATCTGCGCGGTATAGGCGGTGGTGTTCAAAAACAGCACCAGCAACGCCCCCAGCCACGCCTTGGTCAGCCAGCGGGTTTCAACCGTGATCTCGGTAAAACCAAGGTTGATGTCAAAACCCAGCTTGGGGATCAGCACGAAACTTTCATAGGCAATGAAGAACTGGATAAACAGGGGCGAGCCGCGAATGACGAATATGAAAACCTGCGCCGGATAGCGCAGAACGCCGCGCGAACTGGCCCGCGCCACCGCCACGCCGGTTGCGGCGACAAAACCAAAGCCCAGCGCGAAGGTCGCGAAATAAAGGTTCCAGATCATGCCGGAACCGATCAGCACAAACTGTTCACACAGCGTAAAATCGGTTCTGGGCAACAGGCGTTCACCAATGCCGATGGCACGCAAACCATAGTCGATCAGCGTTTCATTGCAGCTCATAACGCGCCCCCCAGCGTGTCTTGCCCACGCGATACCCGCTTTGTTATGCGGGCAAATACCTTTTCGCTGATCCAGGTCAGGAAAAGATAAAAGACCAGCAACACAACGAAATAGGCCAACCGCCAGTCACCATGCGGATAGGTGTAGCGCGCGGTTTTGAGGCCGCCGAGTTCACGCGCCCAATAGACGATATCCTCGACCCCGAGCAGGAACAGAAGCGGCGTCGCCTTGATAAGGATCATCCACAGGTTCGACAGGCCGGGCAGCGCATATATCCACATTTGCGGCAGATGGATGCGGCGAAAAATCTGGCGTGGTGACATGCCAAAGGCCACGCCGGTTTCCAACTGGCCCGCAGGAACCGCCGCCAGCGCACCATGAATTGTATTGGCGGCAAACGCCCCGAACACAACGGAAAACCCCACCACCGCCAGAAAAAACCCATAGATCTCGTGTATCCATTGCGGCGATTTCCCCAGCGGCATTTTGGCCTCGGGACAGACCCGGAAATCACTACCCTGGCGGATCGGCTCGGTCCAGTCGGGGCACAAAACGATATGGCGCAGATATTCGATCCCCTGATCCAGCGCGATCAGGGCGAACAGGAAAAAGA
>JAADIC010000150.1 GCA_013151535.1 Alphaproteobacteria bacterium
AAGATTGGCGAAACTTCCGAGACAAAGTAACCGACAATTTCCGTATCATCTCACACCAGAACTTTCGGGTTTTGGAGTAGGTTGGGTATATCTAAAAATATTTATATGCGCGATTCATTGGTTTTGAACCATCCAATGCTACGACCACCGAAAGAATTAGTTCAACCTGACGCACCATCAGAAAACCCGTTGAATTCAAAGTTACCTAATGCCGACATGTTCCCATTCGAATTGTCCAAATAGCTATATAAAGCCAGTCAATGGAATGTGTTACAAAGGCTCAGGGCGGTTTCCTTCAAACAAAAAAGGCCCCGCATCCCTGCGAGGCCCCTTAAATCTCATCTAACGCCAGCCTTTAAGCCAGCGCAGCCTTAGCCTGATCGACAATCGCGCTGAACGCGTCTGGCTCGGTCACAGCCAGATCGGCCAGAACCTTGCGGTCGACCTCGATGCCAGCAAGTGACATGCCGTTGATGAAGCGCGAATAGGTTAGGTTTTCATCATGGGCGCGCACTGCCGCGTTGATCCGCTGGATCCACAAAGCGCGGAAGTTGCGCTTGCGGACTTTGCGGTCGCGGGTGGCGTATTGGTTGGCTTTGTCGACGGCCTGTGTGGCTGTGCGAAACAAGCGGGACCGCGCGCCGTAATAGCCTTTGGCGGCTTTGACAACTTTGCGGTGGCGGGCGTGGGAGGCGACGCCTCCTTTAACTCTGGACATATCAGGCTCTCCTTAGCGCGCGTATGGCATGTATTTTTTAACGATCGTTTCATCCGCCTTGCACAGAACCGTGGTTCCGCGTGCATTGCGAAGGAATTTGTTGGATCGCTTAATCATACCGTGGCGTTTACCGGCCTGAGCCGCCTTGACACGGCCCGAAGCCGTGACCTTGAAGCGCTTTTTAGCGCCTGATTTGGTCTTCATCTTGGGCATTTCCGTCTCCTTAATTCAGGAATGGTCGTTAAGCGCACCTCGGCAGCCCTATGTGAGCCGGCCACGCCAATGGAAGTCGGGGGTATAGGTTGGGTTTGGGAGTTTGGCAAGGGTAAATAGGGCGCTACAGCCGCCCCGCCAGCCGCCCGAAAAACCTTGGCTTCAGCACCGGTGCAGGCTTGGGCAGATCGTCCGGTTTCATCCGGCTCAAAATCCAACGCGGCATCACCCGCACACCACTGATCGAGCAGGCGGAGCCCATGTTCACAGGGTCGAATATCTTGATTAGCGTCGGTTTATTTGCATCATCCAGATAGATCGCGCCGGACATGCTGCGTTCGCGGCGCGTATTCACCAGTTCGACCGCCCCTTGCAGGAAGGTGGCGAAATCATCAGCGTCAAGCGGGGTATCTGGTGCGGCAGTATTGGGATCAAAGGCAAACCAGCCTTGGTTATTGTCCGCCAGCCACGCCCAAAGCGCGTCGACGTCAGACCATTTCAGAACCCCCGAGAACGGCCCCTGATAGGCGCGCCAGAAATCTGTATCCGGCAGGGGCGGCATTTTGGGTTTCTTCATCTTACCCCCTCGTCAATCGACAAAACCGGCGATGACCACCACAAATGCATCGGGGATATCGGTGATTTGCAGCCCGTCGCCGGACTTGCCAATGGCCATATTGGTCAATAGCGCCGCCACCAGCACCGCGAACAGGGCCACTTTTGGCCGCCGCCCCTCGATCAGGGCGCTGGTGACCGAGACTGTGGACAAAAGGCCAAGGATCAAGGCCGACACCAATAGACCTTCAAATCCCATACGCGTTCCCTTTGGTGTTATTCCGTGTCCAGATCATCCATCAGGCGCATTTCAATCTTGGACACCCGCAGAATATTCGTGCTGCCCGCCACATTAAACGGAATTCCCGCCGTGACCACAATTGAATCCTCGTCCTCGCCAAAACCGTAATCCTTGGCCGCCCGCGCCGCTGACACCACAGCCAGTTTGAAGCGTCGAACCTCGGCGGTCATCACGCAGTGCATACCCCAGGACAGGCTGAGACGGCGCGCAGTTCCGACCAGCGGCGTCAGTGCGATGATCGGCACGCGGGGGCGTTCGCGCGCCACTTTCAGCGCGGTGGTACCGGAATGGGTGAAACAGCAGATCGCGTTCACTTCGGTGGTTTCGGCGATTTCACGCGCCGCCACGGTGATCGCATCGGCCACGGACGCCCGCTCAGCAGAACGCGAGGCTTCGATCACTTCGCGATAGGTCGGATCCTGCTCAACCTCGATCGCGACGTTGTTCATCATGGTAACCGCCTCGATCGGGTAATCACCTGCCGCGCTTTCCGCTGACAGCATCACCGCATCCGCGCCCTCATAAATGGCGGTGGCCACGTCAGACACTTCGGCCCGTGTCGGGATCGGCGAGGTAATCATGCTCTCCATCATCTGGGTCGCCACGATCACCGGCTTGCCGGCATGGCGGCAGGCGCGCACAAGGCGTTTCTGGATCGGTGGCACGTTCTGCACCGGCAGTTCAACCCCCAGATCGCCGCGCGCCACCATGATGCCGTCCGACACCATCAGGATCGCGCCAAACGCCTTGACCGCCGCCGGTTTCTCGATTTTCGACAGGATCGCGGCGCGCCCGTCGACCAGTTCACGGGCTTCAAGCACATCCTCGGGGCGCTGCACGAACGACAGCGCAATCCAGTCCACGCCCAGCGCACAGGCAAATTCCAGATCACCGCGATCCTTGTCCGACAAAGCCGCCAGAGGCAGGATCACATCGGGCACATTCACGCCTTTGCGATTGGAAATCTCACCCCCGACTTCAACCACACAATCGGCGAAATCCTTGCCGCAACTCTCAACTTTCAGGCGAATTTTACCGTCATTGACCAGTAAGGTCTCACCCACATCGAGGGCAGCGAAAATCTCGGGATGGGGCAGGCAGACGCGGTTCAGATCACCCGGCGTCGTATCAAGATCGAGCCGGAACGAGGCCCCCTTGAGCAACATTTCCGAACCGTTGGCAAACGCCCCGCAGCGCAGTTTCGGCCCTTGCAGATCCGCTAGAATACAGATCGGGCGGTCCAGCTCACGCTCGATCTCGCGGATGATGGCGTGGCGCACCCGCAGTTCGTCATGGGTGCCGTGGCTCATATTGAGGCGAAAAACATCTGCGCCAGCTTCAAACAGCGCCTGAATGGTTTCTTTGTCATCCGATGCCGGCCCCAAAGTGGCCACGATTTTCACACTGCGAAGACGTCTCATGCCTGTCCTAACCTGAATTTTTGTCTGCGGGGCAGTATAGCCCGCTCAAGCGCGGTTGTCTGGTGCAATTTTGGCCCAAGTGCAACTGGCACCTTGTCGCTGGCCGCAGGATCGCTATCTAGGGCGCAAAGGATACCAGCGAATGAACTTCCCCGAAGCGGCGGTCGGAATAATCGGCCACAATCGTGACAGTGATGTGGTAATCACCTGCGATCACGCCTCCAACCATGTGCCCGCCGAAATTGGCGACCTTGGCTTGACTGACGCGGAAATGGCGCGCCACATCGCCTATGATGTCGGGGCGGCAGGTGTGTCGCGCCATCTGGGCGAGTTGCTGAACGCGCCGGTGATATTGTCGGGGTTTTCGCGTCTGGTGATTGATCCGAACCGCGGCGAGCATGACCCGACCCTTATCATGCAGCTTTACGACGGTACGATCATTCCCGGCAATCGCCGCCTTTCGCAAGGCGCGCGCAACTGGCGGCTGGAAAACTGCTATCACCCCTATCATAAGGCGCTAACCGATCTGCTGGCCAGCCGAAATGCCCCCAAGATCATCGCCATCCACAGCTTCACCGCCCAGCTTGCGGGCCGTGCTAAACGCCCGTGGCATGTGGGGGTGTTGCACGAAGGGGATCGGCAACTTTCGATCCCGATGCTGGCGCGCCTACGGCAGGAACCTGATCTGTGCGTCGGTGAAAACGAGCCTTATGGCGGCCACTTGCCCGGTGATGCCATCGACCGGCACGCCCTGAAACACAACCGTGCGAATATCCTGATCGAACTGCGTAACGATCTTATCCGCAGCAAAGGCCAGCAAGTTGGCTGGGCCGAACGGCTTGCGCCGATGCTGGCCGATGTGATCGCCAAAATCCCCGATGAAATGGAGACCTGAAGATGGACAAACAGACCCAGATCGAAATCGAAGCCGCTGCCTTTCGCACCTTGCGTGAACACCTGATGGAAAAGCGCAACGATGTGCAAAACATCGACATGATGAACCTGACGGGGTTCTGCCGCAACTGCCTGTCGCGCTGGTATCAGGAGGCCGCCAACGCGCGTGGCATCGAGATGGACAAGGGTGAGGGCCGCGAGGCGTTTTACGGCATGCCTTATGGCGAATGGCGTGACAAGTATCAGACCGAGGCCAACGCGGAAAAGCAGGCCGAATTCAAGGTGGCGTTTGCCGAGAATGTTGAGCAAAAGTAGGCCGGACAATTGCCCGACCTACGCTCAAATCGCTGATTTGCGGCTTTCCTCAATGTAAATCTCGCGCAGGCGCGGGGCAACATTACCCGGCTTACCCGAGCCAATCGCCGCCCCGTCAATCTCCACCACCGGTGTCACGAACATGGTGGCCGAGGTTATGAACGCCTCGTCCGCCGCCTGTGCCTCCTCAATTGTAAAAGCGCGCTCCTCGACCTCCATCTGGGCCTCGCGCGCGAAACGCAGAACAGCGGCGCGGGTGATACCGTGCAGGATGTCGTTTGACAGGTTGCGGGTGATGATCTTGCCGCCCTTGACGATATAGGCGTTGTTTGAGGTGCCTTCGGTCACCGCCCCATCCTCAACCAGCCACGCGTCATCACAACCCGCCGCCTTGGCCATCATCTTGCCCATGCTGGGATACAACAATTGCACGGTCTTGATGTCACGCCGCCCCCAGCGTTCATCAGCAATTGAAATCACTTTGATGCCATTTTCCGCCTTGGGATTGTTCAAAAGATCGGGGTTGGATTGCGTGAACAGAACCACGGTCTGCGGCGTGGTTTCGGGGTCAGGAAAGACGAAATCGCGATCCCCGGGCGCGCCACGGGTGATTTGCAGGTAAATCCCGCCATTGACCAGATCGTTGCGCATCAGCAATTCTCGGTGAATGACCAGCAATTCTTCCTTGCTCAGCGGGTTGCCCATGTCCAACTCACCCAGCGAGCGCGCCAACCGCACCACATGACCGTCAAAATCCACCAGCTTGCCATCCAGCACCGAGGTCACTTCGTAAACCCCGTCCGCCATCAGAAAGCCGCGATCAAAGATCGAGATTTTGGCCTCACCCTCGGGCAGGTATTCCCCGTTCAGATAGACAATGCGGCTCATGGTATTCTCCTTAAAGGCTCAGCCCCACAGGGCACTTTCGGCGGGGTGTACACCATCATCGTCAAAATACAACGGCGGATCGCGATCCTCGGCCAGCAAAAGCGGGCCATCGAGATCGGTGAACGCCGCCCCTTGCGCCACCAGAACGGCGGGGGCCATCGCCAGCGAGGAGCCAACCATGCAGCCGACCATAACCTTGTAACCCTCGGCCAAAGCCGCATCGCGCAGCGCCAGTGCCTCGGTCAGCCCGCCGGTTTTATCCAGTTTGATGTTGACGATGTCATACTTGCCCCTAAGAGCCGCCAAAGACGCCCGATCATGGCAACTTTCGTCAGCACAAACCGGCAAGGGCCGCGCCAGGTCCAGCAAGGCGTCATCCTCGCCCGCAGGCAAAGGCTGCTCGACCATTTCAACCCCAAGCGCCAGCAAGACCGGCGCAAGATCGCCGTAAAGCTCGGGCGTCCAGCCCTCGTTCGCATCAACAATGATCCGTGCATCCGGCGCACCGGCACGCACCGCCTCAATGCGCGCAACATCCTGCGGACCGCCACCAAGTTTGGTTTTCAGCAACGGGCGAAAGGCGTTTTGCGCCGCCTGAGCGCGCATCTTATCGGGTGTATCCAGCGACAATGTATAGGCCGTGATTTCCGGCAAAGGTGCCGCCAGCCCCGCCAATTGCCAAACCGGTTTCCCGGCGCGCTTGGCTGCCAAATCCCACAGCGCGCAATCAACTGCATTGCGCGCAGCACCCGCAGGCAAGGCGCTCTGCAAAACCTCACGCGAAATCGGCAGGTTTAGCCCCTCGATCTCGGCTGTCACACTCTCAAGTGTCTCGCCATAACGCGCGTAAGGCACACATTCACCCCAACCGGTGAAGCCGCCGTCATCAATCCGAACCGTCAGAACCCTGGCCTCGGTGCGCGAGCCGCGCGAGATGGTGAAAACCTGCGCCAGTTTGAAAACATCCGGCGTGACACTCAGCTTCATGCGATCCCCACCTTCATTGTTCCCAAAATACTCATGCATCCGGCAGCATATCGGGGTCATGCGTGCCGACAGGATCAACGGCGCGCCCTTTTATCCCCTTAAGCGCATCCACCAGACGACCAGCCCCTTGCCGGTAAGGGTCAACCGTCGGCAGGCCCATTTCAGCCTCGAGCTTGACCATATAAGCCAGCGCCTCGGCCTCTGCCATATGCTGGGTGTTGACGGAAATCGCCACCACCTTGCAATCAGGATTGGCCACCTGTGCCAGATGCAAAGCGGTGTCGCGCAATTGCGCCAGACTTGGCAAGGTGAAACCCGGCAGGCCACGCATATGGCTGCGCGTCGGCTCATGGCACAGCACAAGTGCCTCGGGCTGCCCACCATGGATCAGCGCCATGGTCACGCCGGAATAAGAGACGTGATACAAAGACCCCTGCCCCTCGATAATGTCCCAATGATCGGCGTCATTATCCGGTGTCAGATACTCCACCGCGCCCGCCATGAAATCGGCAATCACCGCATCAAGCGGCACGCCCGAACCGGTAATCAGAATGCCGGTCTGCCCTGTGGGGCGAAACGTCGCCTGCATGCCGCGCGCCAGCATTTCACGCTCCATCGCGATGCCGGTATACATCTTGCCGACCGAGCAATCCGTGCCTACCGCCAGACAGCGTTTGCCCCGGCGCTGCACCCCGTTGGCAATCGGATAAGCTGCCGTCGGGATGCGCACATCATGCAACCAGCAGCCATGGGTCTGGGCCGCCGCCACCAGTTCCGGCTCATCATTCAGCAGATTGTGCAGGCCCGAAGCGATGTCAAAGCCCAGCTCCAGCGCTTCGACCAGCACCTTTTTCCAAGCCGCCGAAATGACCCCGCCGCGATTGGCCACGCCGATCACAAGGGTTTTCGCTCCCGCCGCGCGGGCCTCGGCCAGCGACATGTCGGGAATGCCCATATCAGCCTTACAGCCCTGCATCCGGAACTGCCCGATTGAAACATCAGGCCGCCAATCCTTGATGCCCTGCGCCACTTTCGCGGCCAACGCATCAGACGCATCGCCGAGGAACAATAAATATGGTGTCTGGATCATGGCCGCCCCCGAATGCTGCAGAATTTTCTTTGTGTATCAAAAGCCCATGCGGAATTTTGACGATAATCAGCGGGATGGCATTGGTCATTCGAAGAAACACGGATGAAACACCTGATTTTCCGAAGAATATTCAACATAAGGGTGAAAACCAGCCCGATTCTCCCCGCCTTGCCCAAGGCTCGATCCTATGCGCAAATACACCAAAGCAAACGAGGGTTAAGCATGATAAAATACGACTTTTGCAACCGAACCGCCATTGTCACCGGTGCAGGGGGTGGCATGGGGCAAGCCATCAGCCAAGCCTTGTCCCAAGCTGGTTGCGAGATGTCACCGCGATTGACCTCAAACCCTGCCCCGACGCGCTGGCGGACCTTGCCAATATCACTTTCGCCCAGATCGACCTGTGTGATGAGGCGGCCGTGGCCGAGACCATCAAGGCCGCCCATGCCCGCACCGGACGGCTGGATTACCTTGCCAATGTCGCCGGTGTCCTCTGGTTTGACCGCGATAAATCCATGCTCGATATGGATCTCGGCGTCTGGGATCAGGTGTTTGATATCAACCTGAAATCCATGGTCCACACCGTGCGCGCCGCCGCACCCCTGATGCAGGCCAGCGGCCATGGTGGGGCGATGATCCATCTGTCGTCGGTTCAATGGCTGCGCGGCGACACCAAACCGCAAGACGCCTATGCTGCCTCCAAAGCCGCCGTTTGCAGCCTGTCAAAATCCCTCGCCATGCAACTGGCCGCTGACAACATCCGCTCCAACGCCATCCTGCCCGGCATGATCGTCACCCCGATGCAGGCCCGCTGGGACAGTGACGAAAAGAAACAGGCCGTGGCCGATTACGCGCCATTGGGGCGGATCGGCACAACCGATGACATCGCCAATCTGGTGCTGTTCCTGCTGTCGGATGCCGCAAGCTACATCACCGGTCAGGAAATCGCGATTGATGGCGGGTTGTTGCTGCGGAACTAGCGCAGTAACGCCACCGGTGCGTCCGGTTCAACGTAATAATCCTTGGGCGGCTCATCCACCACCGCAGTCTGGCGCTTGAATTCATAAATCCGCTCGCCATTTTCAAGCGAGGAACAGACGATCAGACACTGATACAATTGCCGCGCGCCATCGTAAATATCGACAAAGCCGCGCAGGTTTGGCGCGGTATCCGCATCCATGGAAAAGCCGCCGTCCCACAGCCGCAGGATCGCCAGAACCTGATCCCCAACATGCAACCGCAACCGGTTTTTGCGCCCCAGATCGCGCCTGCGCGCCTGTCGCAATCCTTCCAGAATTTCCTTAGGCAAGTCGTATAACATCGCAATTCACCCTATTCCCGAAGGCCAGAGAGACCGCAAAACACGTTGAGTTCAAGCGAAGACTACTTAAAATTTTCAGGTGTTGTGATCTTCCACCAGTTCCGCCCCCACAACCGGGCGCAGAACATGGGGCTTGGCAGGGTCATACAAGGCTGAATCCACAAAATCCTGTGTTTCTGCCATGGCAGGCCCGACAAAAATCAACGCCGTGCGGGTGATCTTTTCTTTGCGTACCTTTTTACGGATATCCGACAAATTACCGCGAATAATCATCTGATCCGGCCATCCCACGCGATACGCCACCACCACCGGGCAATCTGCGCCATAAAATGGCACCAACTGCCGCTCGATCTCCCGCATGTTCCTGATTGCCAGATGGATCACCAAGGTGGCCCCCGTGAGGGCAAAATTCTCAAGCGTTTCACCGCTCGGCATCGAAGTTGACTGCATCGACATCCGGGTTAGAACTATGCTCTGCGCCACTTCCGGAATGGTCAATTCCTGCCCCATCTCTGCCGCTGCCGCCGCATAGGCCGACACGCCGGGAATGATCTCATAACCAATCCCCGCCGCCTTCAGCCGCCGGATCTGCTCGGCAATCGCGCCATAAAGCGATGGATCACCGGAATGTACCCGCGCCACATCCTGCCCGCGCCCATGCGCCTGAACAATCTCGCGGTGGGTATCCTCCAGCGTCAGTGCCGCCGTATCCAGAACCCGCGCCCCCGCAGGTGCACAGGCAACAACCGCTTCGGGCACCAGCGAGCCTGCGAACAGACAAACCGGACAAGCCTCAATCAAACGGCGCCCCTTGACGGTAATCAAATCCGGATCCCCCGGCCCCGCACCAATAAAATAGACGGTCATGCCCGCACCCATCCTGCTTTCAGAGTTCCAAAAATACTCAAACCCGACATCAGCTCAAATCCCCGTCAATCTTGCGCGCATAACCGCGCGGCGTGTACATCCTTGGCCCCTCGCCCAGTTGCGCCAGTTTGGAATTGGAGGACCCGACCAGCACCACCGTCAGCATATCGACCTCGTCCACTTCCAGTTCAGCCAACCGCCGATAACGCACATATTCCTCGGGCCGCCCCAAGGAACTTGCCAGCATCACCGGCGTGTCCTTGGGCCGATGTTCCAGCAGGATATCGCGCGCCTCGGCCAGCAAAGTCCGGCGCTTTTTGGACACCGGATTGTAAAACGCAATCACGAAATCCCCTTCCGCCGCAGCGCGCAGACGCTTCAGAATATCGGCGCGCGGGGTCAGCAAATCACTTAGTGAAATCGCACAAAAATCATGCCCCAAAGGTGCGCCAGCCCGCGCCGCCGCCCCTTGCAGGGCCGAAACACCGGGGGTCGAAACAACCTCAACCCGCCGCGCAGCATCGCTAACGCCCATCGCATCCGGCCCACGATCCAGCAGTTCAAACACCAGCGCGCCCATGGCGTAAATCCCGGCGTCACCCGAACAAATCAACGCCACGTTCTTGCCCTTACCCGCCTGCTCCAGCGCATAACGGCACCGATCCTCTTCGCCCCCAAGCGGGAAATCGCTGCGGATCTTGCCAAAAGCCAGCGGCCCCAGCAAGTCAATATATAACCCATAGCCCACCAGCTCCTCCGCCTGCGCCACCAGAGCCGAGGCTTCCGGCGTGCGCCAGGAATTCTGCCCCGGGCCAATGCCGATGATCGACAGCTTGCCGCGCCCGCGCCCGTGCAATTGCGTGACCGGTTCCGGAGCAAGCCCAATCGCGCAGGTCGCCATCTCGCTTTTGCGTTTCGGCTGACCAAGTATCGCATCCGCGCCGCCGCCCGCCAGCGCTGCCGCCTCGGATACGCCGTGGCATCCCACCTCGGCAAAAACCACATCCGACGGGTTTTCCAGCCGCGCTGTTTCCGCCTCCAACTCTGCCGCCGTGAACAGGCGCAAAGGCAGGTCCAGCTTGGCCGCCAAATCCAGCACCGCAGGCTCATCCGCCTTCAAATCCAGCGTATAAATCCCCTTCAACGCCTTGGGCGCGACATCCGCATCCGCAAGCGCCGCCATCACCAACGCCTCCAACTCCTCGGGCGGGCAATTGCGCGCGCAGCCCACGCCCAATGTCGCCCGCTGCAGATGAAATAACAGCGCGTTGTCACGCTCAATCGGCCACTCTTGCGTCGTGCAAATGATCTCAACGGAATCACCGCTCGGCAAATCAACCAACCAGTCAGCCTTCATTGCCTCATCGCCACACACAAGCGCACCGCCGCCCTGCAACAACGCCATCATCGCGCCCTTGGCGGCCTCGGGATTGGCCAGAACCCAGCCCTCGGGCGGCTCATCCAACGCGACCCCAAGCGCCACATCGCCCGCCGTTGTGACCATTGCTTTCGTGCCCAAAACCTCGGAAATCCGCCGCGCCAGCCGGTTCGCGCCCCGATGCCCACCCAGCAAGGGCACCACCGCACCACCATCATCCGGCACCGCCACAACTGGCGGCTCGGCGGTCTTATCCGCAAGCAAAGGCGCAACCGCACGGATCAAGATGCCCGCCGCACAAACCCCAACAACCGGCACGCCAGCCGCAAACAATCCTCGCACATGATCCAGCGCATTCGGAAAAAACGCATCGGCCTGATCGACACGGCCTTCACGGCCATGCACCGCATACCCGAGGGCTTGGGCGATCCGATGGGCCACAGGTTCGCCCGAGCGCGAGAGGCAGATAACTACCGGGTCTAAAGCCAAGGATCGGCCCCCTTATTCACAAGAATCATGGAAAAATACGGGGCCTCATCCGGCGCATCGGCCAGCGGTATCACCCGCTGTTCCGGCAGGCTGGCGCGCTCTACATAAATCGCCTGCTCAACCAGCCCAAGGCCACTAAGAACGTCACGGATTTTGCCCAAATGCCGCCCGACCTTCATGATCGCCACCGCCTCCGCCGCGTCAATCCGCGCCGCCATCTCTGCCGCTGCCATCGGCCCCGGCAGCACGCTCAACACCGCATTGCGCGCCACCAGCGGCAATCCGGCCACCGCAGCACTTGCGTTGATCGAGTTCACGCCGGGCACCACGACACAGTCAAACCGCGCCTTAAGCCGTGCGTGCAGATACATGAACGAGCCATAAAACAGCGGATCGCCCTCGCACAGAACCACCACGTCCTGACCGCCTTCAAGCACCTCGGAAATCTCAGCCGCAGCCTTGTCGTAAGCCGCCTGCGCCGGAGCGCGCGCCGTCACCATCGGCATCTCGATCACGATCTCGCGCGCGCCCTCTTTCAGACTGTCCGCCGCAATCGAGCGCGCAAAACTTGCCCCGCCAATCAGCGCCGGATAAGCCACCACCGCAGCCCCCGAAATCAACCGATGCGCCTTCAATGTCATCAATTCCGGATCGCCCGGCCCAAGGCCAACCCCGTAAAGCCTGCCGCTCATCGTTTCACCAGCGCAAGCT